>NZ_CP020475.1 GCF_002080415.1 Roseovarius mucosus
GGGCCCCGCCCGCATCGGCCTGTCCGTTCCGCCGGGTTACGTGACCCCCGAGGGGATCGAACAATTACGGCTTGGCGCGGCCGGAGAGGTCGGACAGGTTGCGATCCGTGACATCGCCCGCGTCTCCCGCGACGAGGCGGAACAGCCGAGCCAGGTGATCCGCCACAATGGCACGGCAGCCTTCACCCTCGGGGTTTCGGCGTTGACGAACCGCAACGTGGTCGAAGTTGGTTCGGCGGTCGCGGCCCGGCTTGAGACGTTGAAGGCCGACTTGCCGGACAGCGTCGAGATCACGCCGATCTACGAACAGCACGTCGTCGTTGACGAGGCCGTCTCCAGCTTTCTCCTGAGCCTTGCGATGTCGGTCGCCATCGTTGTCGGGGCGCTGATGATCACAATGGGCTGGCGCGCCGGCCTGGTGGTCGGCACGACGCTCGGGCTCACTGTGTTCGTCACGCTGTTCTTCATGTCGGTCTTCGGGATCGCGATGGAACGGATCAGCCTTGGTGCCCTGATCATCGCGATGGGGATGCTGGTCGACAACGCCATCGTGATCACCGAAGGAATGGTGATTGGCATGGCGCGCGGAAAGAGCGCGATAAAAGCTGCGGCCGAGACCGAAAGTTCCACGTCCATTCCGCTGCTTGGAGCCACCGTGATCGGGATCATGGCCTTTTCCGGGATCGGACTTTCGCCGGACTCCACCGGCGAGTTTCTGTTCTCGCTCTTCGCGGTGATCACCATCTCGCTGCTGATGAGCTGGATTCTGGCTGTTACGGTCACGCCATATCTCGGCATGCTGCTGCTCAAGGCGCCAAAAAAAAATACCTCGGATGATCCCTACAAGGGCGCGTTCTACGCGATCTATCGCGGGTTGCTCTGGCTCGTGCTGCGCGCGCGTGTGCTGGTTGTGCTTGTAATCGTGGGAATCACGATTGTGTCGGTGATGGCCTTCGGGCAGGTCAAGCAGGCCTTTTTCCCGGCGTCAAATACCCCGCTTTTCTATGTCGAATTCCAGATGCCGCAAGGGACCGACATCAACGTCACCGACCGTGAAATGAAACGGCTCGAACAGTTGATCCTGTCTGAAGACAAGGTGACCGACGTGACGACCTTGGTGGGGCGCGGCGCGAGCCGATTCATGTTGACATACAACCCGGAGCAGGCAGATGCCAGCTATGGCCAGCTTATCGTTCGTGTGGCCGACGCCGAGGCGATCCCGGCTATGGCCAATCGATTGAATCGTGATCTGCCGGCCGAATTTCCCAACGCGCTCGTCCGGGTCGAAGAGCTTGTCTTCGGCCCGCCCTCCGGTGCCGATGTGGCGGTCCGGTTCTCTGGTCCCGATCCGGTCGTTCTGCGCCAACTCGCCGACGATGCATTACGGATATACGAGGCCGCCGGCACAATTACCAACCCGCGCACCAATTGGCGCCAGCGCGAAATCCTTGTTGAGCCGATCGTCGATGAGTCGCGCATGCGGCTGGCCGGGGCCACGCGCAGCGCGATTGCCGATACCGTCCGCTACGGAACGTCGGGCTTGCGAGTCGGTGAATTGCGCGAAGGCGACGAGGTCATCCCGATCCACCTGCGGCTGCCCGCGACCGAACGGGACGGGGTTGACCGCGTTCGGGATCTGTCGGCCTGGTCCGATGGTGCTGGCACCTACGTTCCCATGGCCAACCTTGTGGAACGGTTCGAGCCGCGCCTCGTCGAGGCGCTGATTCACCGGCGCAACCGCGAACGCACCATTACTGCCCTTGGCGGTGCACGGGCGGATCTCACCGCCGATGAGGCCTTCAAAAGCGTGCGGGCCGAGATCGAGGCACTCCCGCGTCCCGACGGCTACAGCATGGAGTGGGGTGGCCAGTATGAAAGTTCAACCGACGCCCAGACCAGCCTTGGCAAACAGCTTCCCCTAGGCTTCCTTGTCATGCTGACAATCTCCATTCTCATGTTCAACAAGGTGCGCCAACCCCTCATCCTTTGGCTTGTCGTGCCAATGTCCGTGACGGGCATGGTGCTCGGGCTGCTTTTCACCGGCCTGCCTTTCACCTTCACTGCTCTGCTCGGCTTCCTTTCGCTGTCGGGAATGCTGATGAAGAACGCGATCGTTCTGGTCGAAGAGATCGACGTTCAGCGCGCAGAGGGTGTGGCGGATTACAAGGCAGTGATTGACGGTTCGGTCAGTCGTCTACGCCCTGTGGTGCTCGCCGCAGGCACGACGATCTTCGGCATGATACCCCTGCTGCCGGATGCGTTTTTCGCGTCTATGGCGGTGACGATAATGGGTGGCCTCGCGTTTGCCTCGGTGCTGACCCTTGTCGCCGTGCCGGTACTTTACGCACTTCTTTTCCGTATCCGTCCACCAAAAGAAGAAAGCACCGACTCGAAAACCGGAACAGCCTCTGGTTGAAGTGGTTCATGCTTCAAGTAGGTAGGGATCACCCTTGGAACAAAATGCCTTTGTAGAGTAGCGCCAGCTTCTAAATCGTGGCGAAGGCAGGCGATATTTTCTTTAGACCATCAACATTTCTTGCTTGCGCAAGGGTCAGCTACGCCCGGAAAAGAGAATGTTGCCGCAAAGCGGTCCGTTCGTTAAACGCAAAAGGCCCACCAGTGATGGTGGGCCTTCCGGTTGAATTCTCTGTATCAGTTCGCGCAGGCGCGGATGGCTTCGATGTCCGGCCCATTGGGTGACCGACCCAGATTGAAGGGGGCGGACGCATCGCGCCATTTGGCGTAATCGGCCAGATATTCGAGCTGGCTGAGATAGACCTTGGCCGAGGCGGGGTTTTCGCAGGCGGTCTCGATGATCACCTCATTGGCGAGTTCCTGCACGCGCGCCAAGGTCTCGTCGTCGTAGCGGGTGATCTCGATGCCAGCGTCCTTGAACTGCTGATAGGCCTCGGTGGCGCGCTTTTCGGTGAAGGAAAGCGACCAGATCAGATTGGCCTGAGCCGCGATTTTCAGATCCTCCTGCGTTTCAGGAGAGAGCGCATCCCACGAGGCCTTGTTGATCATCACGCCAAAGACCGAAGCCGATTGGTGCCAGCCCGGAGTGGCCCAGAACTTGGTCACCTGATGGAAGCCGCCTGAATAATCAACATTGGGGGTCGAGAATTCTGCGCCGTCGATCACGCCGCGTTCTAGCGACTGATAGATTTCGCCACCGGCCATGGAGACCTGATTGCCGCCGAGTTTTTCGAGCAGGCGACCCTGTTCCAGACCGGACAGGCGCAGGCGTTTGCCTTGCAGATCCTCAAGGGTCACGATGGGCTCATTGGTACGGAAACCGGATTCGTTGTTGGTCACGCCGTAGGGCAGGTAGACCATGCCGAATTTGCCGTAGATCTCGTTATAGAGATCGGCACCACCCCATTGTTCGATCCAGTTGACGTAGTCGATGGCGTTGAAGAGGCTGGCGGTGGTTGCCAAGGGGGAGAACGCCGAATCGCGGCCTGCCCAATAGCCCGGCCAATCCCCGCCAGCCTGAATGGTGCCAGATTCCACTGCGCCAAAGACTTCGCCTGCGGGCACAAGCGCGCCTCCCTCGAAGAACTCGATGGTCAACGCGTCGCCGGTCAGCTTGTTGGCGAGGTCGACGAAATGCTTGTCGATCTCGATCAGCTCCAGAGAGCTGGGCCATGTGGTTGTCATGGTCCAGCTTTCCTGCGCGGCAGATTGCGTCGCAATCCCTGCGGCCAGAGCGAGGCCGGTTACGAGAGTAATCTTCGTCAGCATGGGTAGTCTCCTTGTTTACTTGGTGTAGAGCGTCTCTGGTAGCCATGTGACCAGTTGCGGAAAGATGGCTACACCGAGGCACATGATCAGGATCAAGCCAATGAATGGCAACACCCCGATGATGATCTGTGAGGTTTTGACCGACTTGGGCGCGATAGCGCGCAAATAGAACAAGGCATAGCCAAAAGGCGGCGTCAGAAACGAGGTCTGCAACACCACCGACATGAGAACAACAAACCACAAGAGGCTGACATCCATCTCTTGCACGATGGGCAGAAAGATCGGGAACGAAAGCAAGACAATCCCCGTCCAGTCGAGGAAAGCGCCCAAAATGAACACGATGAACAGCATCATCGTAATGAGCATCCACGGCTCCATATCCATGCCCCGGATGATTTCCTGAGTGGCGCGCAACCCGCCGGTGATGTTGAACACGCCGGTAAAGGCGGTTGCTCCGATCACGATGAAGAGGATCATCGCCGAGGTGCGCCCGGTCTCCAGCATTGCGCCGTAGAAGCTGATCCATCTGAACTTGCCGCGAAAGATCACGATCAGCAGCGCCAGCATGGCCCCGATGGCAGAGGCCTCTGTTGCCGTGGCTATGCCCGCTAGGAGCGAGCCGAGGATGCCGAGGATCAGCACCAAGGGCGGTACGGCCTCAATCGCCAGCATCTTGAGCAGGGCGCTGCGGCTGACCTTTTCGTCCGACTCAACGGCGGGGGCCATATCGGGGCGCACGAAGGCCACGATCACAACCCAGACGGCGTAGAGCAGTCCGAGCAATATGCCGGGGATCATTGCACCGGCAAACAGTTCGCCCACCGAGAGCGGTGAGTAGCTGGCCATCAGGATGAGCATGATCGAGGGCGGAATGAGAATGCCGAGGCAGCCCGAGGCCGCGATGACGCCGGTGGTGAGCGTCGGGCTATAGCCATATTGCAGCATCGGGCGCAGGGCCATGACGCCCATCACGGTGATCGAGGCGCCGATGATGCCGGTGGTCGCCGCCAAGAGGATCGAGATGAACACGACCGCCAGTGCCAGACCGCCGCGCACATTGGACATCATCAGCCGGAGGGATTCGAACATTCGGTCGGTGACGCCGCTGTCCGAGAGAAACCGGGCCATCAGCACGAACAGTGGAATGGCAATCAGCGTGAAATTATCCAGCACATCGCCGAAGATGCGATTGATGACGATGCCCAGCACCATCGGCTTGCCCGCGATCAGCGCACCCAGAACGGCGGTGCCGCCCAGCACAAAGGCCAGCGGATGGCCCATGAAGAGGCCAAGCAGCAGCAGGCCGAACATGCACAGGGCGATGACTTCAGGCGTCACTGCGCACCTCCTGACGATTGAATACGAGTTTCAGAACCTCTGCGATCCCCTGCAACAAGAGCAGGGCCGCCGCCGCAGCCATCGCCATCTTGAGCGGATAGACGGGCAATTGCACCGAGCCATAGGTGGTTTCACCCTGCGCATAGGACCGCATCGCAAATTCATAGGAGCGGGTTGTGAACACCCAGGCGAAGGGAAAGAAGAAGATCAGATAGCCCAGAGCATCGACAATACGGGCCGGGGTCTCGGACAGATTGGCGGTCAGCAGATCCACCCGCACATGCGCCTGATGCCGCAGCGCATAGCCGCCGAGCAGCACAAAGTAGAAGCCGAACATCTGCTTTGTGACGTCAAACGCCCAGCGGGTCGGATCGTTGAGCACGTAACGCATGAATACGTCATAGATGATGAATGCCGCGAACACGATCGCCACCACAGAGACGATTCTGCCGACGGTTTCGTTAAGCCCGTCAATGGCGCGAATGATCATGGTTTCCTCCGCCAGTATGTGTCAGCATACTATCCGGACACGGGCAGGATACAAGGCGAGGAATTGAGAAGAAGAACTATTTTAGGATTGCAGAAAGACACGGTAACTACTCACGGTTCGTTAAGCCGGTGAGCGTCACTCGGCTCGCTTGACGTTTTCAAGCGGCTTCGGTGCAGGCGAGTCGGGCTTTTGTATTAAACATCGGGCTGAACGCTCCACGAAGATAGAAGCCATAGCTTCATATCCAAGCAACCAAAAGGGTAGGTAAAGCACCCAATCATCAAGATCTTGATCGTGCCTAAAATCACTTGGACCCGCTAATCGTAAGTGGCGGAATTCCCCGCCATCCAGTCTTGTACTCTCCGTGGATATCGAGCAAAAAATGGCATTTACCTGAGTCCAGCCGAACGGTTCTCCATCGGCGTATGCACTTGGCACCTTTACCGGCGGACAGGAACTGTCAGGCCTCTGTGGGCGGTTCGGAAATCATCGTCCTCAGGTTTGTCTGTACCAGCGCCGCTCTTCCAGAAAGTGCAAGTTGTGGGTCGAACGCACCGCCAGCGCATAGGGCTGACCACGATCCTCCAGCATGTGCGGGAACCCATAGTCCGAGCTATAGACCACATGGGTGAGGACAAAGGCGCTTGGCGCCCCCTCACCCAGCAGCTTTTCTGTCATTTCGCAGGCCATGGCCGACTTTGTGGCAAATATAACGTTTTCCGGCACACGCGCCTTTATGCACCGCTACAACTCGTTGGCCCAGTCCTTCGGCAGGTAAAGCCGCCGATCAAGCAGTGCGTGATTCCCGCGGCTGGCATAGGCGGCGAATACACCGATCTGGCATTCTCAATCCGGTCTGCCGTACCGGAATACTGTCGACCAACACCGACGGAGTGAGCCTCCTTCTTCAGAAACCTGGTATCATCGATGACCAAAACCCCATCGAGATCACCGAGCGCCTTTAGGCGCGTAGCTTCGAACCCGCCCAATCCGAAACGGAAATGGCACAACCATCCGATCAGAGAGAGTTTAATCTGAGGTCGTTCAAAACGCAAATTCTGTGGTTGCCGCCCGTCAGGCAAGAAGTTTCTGACCCCAGGGGCGTGTGATCGAGTCGTCTAATCGCAGCCAGAATTGCAAGCATTTTCTTTGCACCACCGGGCGTTGGACGGCGGGAGGTCGGTCTTCAGGTCATGCGTGAGACCAATGCGCCTGAGGCTCCGAGTGCGCGTCGTCGAAACGTTTGCCGGGTCAGGGTCGTCTTCGCGGTCGACACGTCGGTCGCCGCATGATGGGTCTTCGCGGAGGAGCCTTCCAATGTGCGAAACGCACTCAGCTGTTTTAGCTGGTGCAACTCGATCAGCGGAATGGCTCGACCTACGTCCCGGCAGGGACGCCTTCGCGCGCTCGCGACTTGAGCGCTATTGGTGACGTGTCAGGTTGCGGCCTTTGCGACCCGCACGAACGGGGTGTCATCCCGGAGCATTGCATGCATTATGACTGCGAGTTTTCGAGCCACCACGACGGCAGCGCGTTTGAAGCCGATGCGTCCCTTGAGTTTCAGCCCCCATGTCCGCAGATCGCTGTCGGCAAGACTGCGGGTCAGAATGACCGTTGCCGCCTCATAGAGAAGGCTTCTCACATGGCGGTCGCCGCGCCGGGATGTGTGACCGTCGTAGTCGACTTCCCCGGATTGGTATCGCCGGGTGGTCAGGCCCAGCCAAGCCCGACAGAGAGGTGGTTCGGTTGATCTGAACAGGTTCCGGGCGTTTTCTAAGTGGTTTTCCGCCTTTTTTATGCCGCTACCGCCTCGGGCATTGGCTGGTTGAAGTAGGCCTGATCGGGGGTTTTCCCGTCAAGCGATGAATTCGGGCGTCGGCTGTTGTAGAAGGCGAGATACCGTCCGATTCCGGCCCGGGCCTCGGACACGCTGGCATAGGCCCGCAGGTGGACCTCCTCGTATTTGATGGTCCGCCAGAGCCGCTCGACGAAGACGTTGTCGCGCCAGGCGCCCTTGCCATCCATGCTGATCTTGATCTCACGGGCGGCCAGCACCTTGATGAAGTCGGTGGATGTGAACTGCGATCCCTGGACGCCCTTCTAAGTGTCAAGCCGCGATTTGAGCCTGATTGATCTGTTTGTGACGTCGCGCGATGATGTTGAAGACTTCACGTGCGATGTATCGTTTCAGGCACCGAATAGCTTCCAGCTTTGAATGGCCTTGAGCTATTCGTCGCGCAACGTATTCCTTTGTCTTCGAATCCAGCCGTAACCGCCCAATTGCGATGATGTGGAGTGCGCTGTTCGCGGCTCGGTCGCCACTCCGGTTCAATCGGTGTCGTGTTGTTTTCCCCGAGGATGCAGGAACTGAGCTGACGCCGCACAAAGCAGCGAAGCTGGCTTCGGATCTGAGCCGTTCAGGATTGTCGCCTGCGGTCAGCAACAATTGAGCCGCGCTGGTAAAGCCGATCCCGCTGCATGCAATCAGATATCGGGCAAGGTCAGTGACGATTGCTTCGATCATGTCGTCCAGATCGGCGACCTCATCGTGCAGCTCAAGGTATCGACGTGCTAGCGATTTGAGCGCAATCTTGTAAGATTCTTCGACATCCCGAAACCCTGTCAAATCCGGACGCCAAGCTGCCAGTGTCCTGATCAATTGCATGCGGGTCATATTGCGCAAAAGATCACGTAGACGGTCAGGTGCGCAGATGATTGTGGTTTGGATGATCTGCAATGCAACCCGCCGGGCTTGAACAGCCGTTTTGCGGCAAACCCTTAACAGGCTGCTGAAGAAGTCAGCCTTGAAGGACGTTATTCTTCCCCCACGGTTTGAAGGTGGCTCTTTGCGACTGCGGACGCCGGGTCGGGTTTGACCCCTTCGTCAGGGGGCAAGGAGTTTCGGTAGTCTGGCCAGATTGCAGGCTGCCATGGTCATTGTGAATTGGGCGCGGACCCTGTCGAGGCCGCGATGAACAGTCTGGGCCATGCCGCCCACGGTCTTGGCCCAGCCGAAGGGTTCCTCGATCTTCTTCCGGCGCCGCTGTGACAAGGCATAACCGGGATGCTGGGTGGTTCGCCCGTCGATTGCGGAACTCCGGGCCTTCTGCGCGACATGTGGCGTCACAACCATGCGCCTGAGTGCGGCAACAAAGTTGGCGCTGTCATATCCCTTGTCTGCTCCAAGCGTCAGGCGCCGGGTCGAGCCAGGGGAGTGTCGGTTGATCATCTCGAGGGCCGCCTTGCGCTCGCCGTAACCATCGGCATGGGTCAAATCGGCCTGCACGATCAGCCCGTTGCGGTTCTCCATCAGCGTATGTCCCATGAAGCACAATGTCGCCGCGGCACCCGGTGCTTTCTTGTAGAGACGGGCATCGGGGTCCGTCACAGAGATGTGGGTTGCGTTCGAGCGCTTCTGGCCCCGGAAGTTCACTGCGGCGTTGCGGATATGGCGGGGCGTGTCGGGCATCGGCTGCGTTTCTGTCTGCTGGGGCTGCGGTTCGGTGTTTGCGAAGGTCGCGTCGGCCGGTGGTGGCGGTCCGCCAGGATCATCGTCATGCGGTGGCGGCGCGCTGTTCCTGGGCTGAAAGCTCTTCATGGACGCCCACGCCTTGACCAAAGTGCCGTCTACCGAGAAGTGTTCATCCGAGAGGAGCGGACGGACCTCCGGGTGCGCCAGGATCGCCGCCATCAGCTTGCGCGACATGTCGGTCGTCAGCAGCCGATCGCGGTTCTTGGTAAACACCGTAGGAACCCAGACCGGATCGTCGATGCCAAGGCCGACGAACCACCGAAACAGCAGGTTATAGTTCATCTGTTCCATCAGCTGCCGTTCCGAGCGGATCGAGAACAGGAGCTGAAGAAGGCTCGCACGGATCAGTCGCTCCGGCGCGATGGAGGGGCGGCCAAAATCGGTGTAGAGCGCGGCGAACTCGGCATCCAGGCTGGCCAGCGCGTCATTGACGACCCGACGGATCAACCGCAGCGGATGACGATCCGGAACCCGCTGCTCAAGATCAACATAGCTGAACAGCGACCCGCTTGCCTCGTCCGTCCCACGCATCGCCACCTCCTGCTGCCGCTGCCATGCCGGAAGTGAATCATGTTCTCATAACCGCGTCGAGGGCCGACTTTTTCAGCAGCCTGTTAGGTGCCGCCATCTTGGCAAAGAATAGGGCATAGCCGAAGGGAGGCGTCAGAAAAGACGTCTGCAAGGCCAGTGCTATCAGGCCAGCGATCCAGATTTGCGCAAAGTAGGCAGAGCCGACGTGATCTGCGAAGTCGAGTTCCGAAAAGATCGGCATCAACACTGGTACAAAGACCAGCAGCACCTCGATCCAGTCAAAAACAAACCCAAGTATGATGATCACGCCAAGGAGGATCGCCAACAGTTCCCACCGGGTGAGATCGAATGCGGATATCCACTCGAAGATGACGTCCGGTCCACCGACCAGGTGGAAACTAAGCGAGAATACCGATGCGCCCAATACGATGAAGTAGACCATCGACGTCATCGTGCTTGTCTGCACCGTGACAGAGTTCAACGATGAGAAAGACAAGCGCTTTCGCGCCAGCGCGACCAATAGCGCGCCAAAAACCCCTACTCCAGCCGCCTCTGTTAGTGTCGCAAAGCCCAGAATGATGCTGAGCGGAATGGATGCGATGACCGCGACAGACGCGAGTACAAACAAGAGGTCTGACACAAGATTGGTCTTGGGTGTGTCCAGCGGGATTTCGACCGTTTTTCTCAAGGTGACCGCAAAGTAGACCGCGAAGGCCATGACCATCAGAAGCACAGGTACGATGAGGGCCACATACATCAATCCGATGCGCAGATAGAACACGTTCGAGATGAAGAACAGCATCACGGCTGGCGGGAACACGACACCCAATGCTCCAGAAGCTGCGACAGCGCCTCCTGCGGTTCGCGGTGCGTAGCCCGACGCCATCATCGGGGCATAGGCCACCAACGCCACAGTTATGACGGAAGCACCGATCACCCCGGCGGCGGGCGCAAGAACGAGGCCGATCAGCAAAGTCGCAATGGCGTAGCGACCGGGAACGCCTGTCAGAAGACGCCCCAGCAAGCGAAACATGGTTTCGGCAATCCCGCTGGCATTCAGGATCAGACCAAGAAAAATCAACATTGGAACGCTGGTGAATTGGACTGATTCATTGGTCAGTACACCACGGGCCCTCAGGTAGATCAGCCCCAGATGCTGAAAATCAGTGATCCCCACCCAAACCGCAGCGACAAACCCCAAGAAGCCTGTCCCCGCGAGCACCAGCGCCACCGGAAAGCCACTGAAAACCCCAATCGCCATCACGACAAGCATGGCAACCGTGAGGACCTCATTCACCATTGTGCAGGCCGCTTGCTTGTTCCGGTGCACCTTGCGCACGTCTCCCTGTCAGAAAGGCGATGTTGCGAAGGGCTACGATCATCCCGGCAAGAGCCAGCAGGATGGGGCCGATGACCCCGGCAATGCGTTGTGCCCACAACTGGGTTTCCGCGTATTTCGTGGTGCGCATCAAACCGTCCCATCCGTAGTAGGTCAGGATGGCGGCGAGCGGCAGAAGGACAAAAAGGCCGCCAATCAGTTCGATCCAAGCAATGCGGCGGGCGGACCAATGTCTGCGAAGAACATCAACGCGCACGTGACCGTCGCGCAGATAGGTATACCCAAAGGTCAAGAAAATTAGGATGAACAGCAGTGACGTGGACAGGTCCGGCAAATAGCTCGACACGCCAAGTTGTAGCTTGCGATCCAGCATCTGAAGCGCGCCATAAGCAGCAATCGAAACAACTGTCAGCCACGCAGTCACGACGCCGATGCCGCGAATGCCACGGTCAATCCAATCCAAAAATCTCAAGCCGAATTCCCTCCCAAAGTTCTTTGCCTGTTAGCTGTTATCCCCCCGTGACATCTCCCTTGCGATTGTCTTGTTCCCGATTTTCCGGCCTGACTTTCGAGGTGCGAAAGCTGTCCCAGAACAGCAATGCTGCCCCACAAAAGATCGCCACGTCAGCCAAGTTGAAGGACGGCCAGTGGTATGACCCGTAATGGAAGTCGAGAAAGTCAGGGACGGCCTGATAGCGCAGACGGTCAAGGATATTGCCAAGCGCGCCTCCGATGATCAGACCGAGCGCCGCACCTGTCAGCCCGTCCGGAGCCTTCCATAGCCAGATCAGCAGCCATGCCACGACCACGGCAGCAAGTGCGACCAGACCCCACCAGGGTACGACCCCGCCGAGCATACCGAAGCTGACCCCATCGTTCAAAACCCGCACGAGGTTGAGAAAGGGCAGAACCTCGACCCCGTTCTCAAGCGCCGGGGAGTTCAGGGCAAGAGCCTTGGTGCCCTGATCAACACCAAACGCGGCGATGGCGCAAAGCCCACCGAGAACGCGGCTGTTCATGCCACCGCCTTCAGATCGGCCCGCGCGTCGCGGATGATCGCCCATGACGAGTGCAGGAACAGTCCGGCGATCCCGAACGCGACGATAAGATCGGGCCAAGCGCTGCCCAGCCAAACCACTAGCCCAGCGGCGATAACGACTGCGGCGTTGCCGATGGCGTCGTTACGCGAGAAAAGCCAGACAGCGCGCATGTTCGCATCGCCCTTGCGGTACCGCAACAACGGCAGCACGGAGATGACATTTATCACAAGAGCAATCAGGCCCAGAATCCCCATCAATGTGGCGTCTGGGGTTGTCGGCTCGAATGCCCTTATGATGGTCGTGCTAAAGACCCCAAGGCCAAGCAGGCCGAGAAAGATGCCCTGGATCAGGGCAGAGCGTGCCCGCCAGAGAAGGCTCCATCCGATGGCAAGAAGCCCCAAGAAAGTGATCGCGCCATCGCCGATGAAATCCAGCGCGTCGGCCTTCACCGCCTGTGACCCGGCAATAAACCCACCAATCATTTCCAGAACGCCGTAACCGACATTTAGAATCACGACGATCCAGAGCGCGCGGCGGTAGCCCGGGTCCTGATGGGCCGCACTTTGCTGAAGGTCCTCGTCGCTCTCGATGCGGTCGAACCCATATCCCGTTGTCTCAACGGCTTTTTCAATCTCCGGCAGGCTTGCTTCAGGGACTTTCAGAGTCATGATATGGGTCGCCGCTGATACTTTCACTGCGTCGGGCGCGACACCCGCAGACTGCGCCGCCCGCTCGATCTGGGCGGCATCCTTGGCGCAATCCATTCCGGAAACCCGGTAACGGACGGGCGACGTATCTGCTGTCGATCGGGTGCTTTCGGTGTTGGCCATCGGTGCAATACTCCTGCTAAAGTGGATCAAGTTCAAACATATCAGCAAGGAGTGATATGATGCAAGTCTTCGCCGATCGCAATGCTGCGGCCGCTGGCATCGAGCGTAGGGCAAAGCTCTTTCGCGGTCTTGCCGACCCGAGCCGACTGGCGATACTGGGCGTGCTGTGTGAAGGACCGTTGGTTGTTCACGAGATCGTCAAACGCACAGGGCTATCGCAGCCCAACGTGTCAAATCATTTGCGATGCCTTCTGGATTGCGGACTTGTCGCCAGCGACCGCGATGGGCGCTTCATTCGCTACCGGATCAGCAGTCCGCGCATAGCAGCTCTTTTAAATGATGTAGACGCCCTGCTTGATGTGGTCGCAGAAGGTGTTGGGGCTTGTGACAATTATCGCGAAGCGTGAACGATAATATCCCAATGCACGTCATCACGACCACTTCCGCGTGAGGCAAAATTTTATATGGGGCTTGCTGCCAAACGTGTTGAAAAGACCCATTATTGAAAGCGCTCAATTTAACTGCTCGGCATAGCGAGTTAAGGATCACAATTGAAGCGAAGATCAAGACGAGGCCCGGCATCGTGGCAGTAGCCTGGTTTCACCCCACAGATCGTGACAGCGCTTAGACTGATAAAGAAACGAACGGGCCCGAAGTATTACCGAGATCGTCTGGCATCAAAATTTCTCTTGAACCTCTAGTAGCTTTAGGAGTTAAGCCACCGACATAGAACGGCACCATGGAGCAAGTTGCCAATAACGCCTCACTCTTTCCCGGGCGAACAACACTGCGTTCGGGGTAAGGTTCGGTTTGCCGTCCAATGCGTGAACGGAGCAATCTATATGCTGACAAGACGACACTTCATCCAGACGACTGCCGCATTGTTCTCGGCGTCTATCTCGAGTCCGCTCCTCGCTGACACCTGGCCCACTGAAGCGGAAAAGGCGGCTTGGGATGCACAGATTACACCGCCGGGCTATAACCCAGCCACATCAAACCCGTGGGGCCTGCACCCGCGCTTTCTGCCGCAGCGGGTTATAACTAAAGATGGTCTTGTGGCCGGTGACATCCATGTCGATGCTGTCGCGCGCTATCTTTACCATATCGAGGAAGGCGGCACGGCGATGCGCTATGGCGTAGCGATTGCTCGTGGCAAACTTTATGAGCCAGGCGTCTACACGATCAAGCGCAAGGTCAGGTGGCCGCATTGGCAGCCAACACAGAACATGATTGACCGCGACCCGGAGCTCTACGCCGACATCGCTGACGGTATGGAACCCGGACCTGAGAACGCGCTCGGGTCACGGGCGCTTTATCTCTATGTCGGGGACCGAGACACCTATCTGCGCATCCACGGTACACCACAGCCGCGAAGCATCGGCGGCCGAGCCAGTTCCGGTTGCGTCCGGATGGTCATGGCGCACATAAACGATCTGTATCCGAATGTGGAGATTGGCTCGACGGCGTTCCTATATTCGGCCGAGGACAGCGTGACTCCGCAGAGTTGACCCAAGCCGCGCCGTCAATCCGACGCTTGGACGCGTCAATCAGGATTGGCGCGCGACGCAGATGGGATTGCCGCCTGCCGATCGCAACGGGACCAAGGTCGTTTCCACCGGCCCACTATGGGCATACCAATAGCAATTATCTTCGGGACGTAGCCGTGCCGTGATGAGATCCTGGTCGGGTGCAGCGAGGGCTGCGACAGATTCTGGAACATTGCCGATCCTGAATGGATCGTTGTCTTCCTTAGAAGGCACCGCGCAGCCAGCCAGGGCCAATGTTGCAACCATGATCACCGCATATTTTTGAAGCATATCTATCTCACTCTTTGGCAGGTCAGCCGCGTCCTCAGACTTAACGGCGCGTTTCAAGGTTCCGCAGGTCTGTGTCCTTATTTGACCAAGTTTCTGTTTTTGCTCTTGAAGCTCTAGTTACTGTAGGGGCTATCTCAATGTGGAATGAACGAATCCCGAGGTCAATCCCATGTCTTCCAATGGCCACCGCCACGACCACAAGCACAGCTCTGACTGCAGTCACGATCATGGTGATGATCACAAACATGCGAGCGTAGTTCCCCACTCTCATGGAAAAGGTGCTGCGTGCTGCGGTGCTGGAGCCAACACGGGACCGGCACAATCCATCCCCTCGAATGGGCGAAGTTTTCAAGTTTCCGGTCTAGATTGTGCCGAAGAGGTGGCAATCCTGAATAGGGTGGTCGGTCCAAAAGTCGGCGGGACTGAGCATCTGGCGTTCGATGTCATCAATGGTCGGATGACGATTCTGGATACCGCAGTCGGAATTTCGGACAACGAGGTTTCGCAACTGGTCGCGAGTACCGGCATGAGCACAAAACCGTGGGACGCCGACAACGCAGCAGAGGATCAGGCCGCGCATCTGGCACGTCAGAAGCGCTTTACCTCGTTGAGCGGCGGCTTCTGGGCGGCGGGATTCCTTTTTCACATTGTCGAGACCGGCATGGGCGGCGCGCTCGGGCTCTTTGCGGGGCATGGCGAGGTGCCTATGCCTATGGCGGAAGCAGGGATCTTCGCCGTCGCGATCCTCTTTGGGGTCTGGCTGGTTGCGCCCAAGGCATGGTCTTCGGCGCGGCGACTTTCGCCAGACATGAACCTACTGATGGTGGTGGCCGTTGCAGGAGCCATCGGGCTCGGCGAATTCTTCGAGGCCGCGACGGTCGCGTTTTTCTTCTCTTTGTCGCTCTATCTTGAGAGCTGGAGTGTCGGTCGCGCACGCAACGCGGTTTCATCTCTCCTCGACCTCGCGCCGCCTACGGCTCGGGTTCTTTACGACGACGGATCGGAAGCCGACGTTCCGGCCGCTGCCGTGGCAGTCAATGCAAGGTTTATCGTGCGCGGCGGCGACCGGATCCCTCTCGACGGTGAAGTCGTGGACGGGGCAGGGGCCGTCGATCAGGCTCCTATTACCGGCGAAAGCGCACTGGTGCCCAAGGAGCCCGGCGACGAGGTCTATGCCGGCACTATCAACGGCGAGGGCACACTGACGGTGCGGGCGACCAAAGCCGCCTCGGACACGGTGCTGGCGAAAATCATTCGCATGGTGGGCGATGCCCATGCCCGTCGTGCGCCGGTCGAGCAGTGGGTCGCGAAGTTCGCGCGCATCTACACACCCATTGTGATGGCTCTGGCGATCGCCATCGCGCTGGTGCCGCCACTGCTGCTCGGCGGCGCCTGGGACTACTGGTTCTACAATGCTCTGGTCCTTCTGGTCATCGCATGTCCTTGCGCGCTGGTCATTTCTACGCCGGTTTCTATCGTGGCGGCGCTGACCGCGTCGGCACGGGCGGGGGTGCTCATCAAGGGCGGCGCCTATGTCGAGGCGCCGGGGCGGACCACGGCACTGGCGATGGACAAGACCGGGACGATCACCATGGGCGAGCCTGAGGTGGCGGCGGTTCACCCCCTGGTCGGCGTTTCCGCACGCGATCTCATGGCGCTGGCAGCAAGTCTGGAGGCGCGGTCTTCACACCCGCTGGCACGCGCCATCCTCTCGCGCGCCGAAGCCGATGGTGTTTCCGTGTCTGCCGCAGAGGACACCCGCACCGTGCCCGGGCGCGGTCTGGAAGGACGCGCCGACGGGCGCGCTATCTGGCTCGGCTCGGATCGCTTCGCCGAAGAGAAGGGGTTCGGCAATGCCATTCCGGCGGATCTGCGGGACCGGATCGAAGGGGCAGGGAGCACCCTCGTTGCCGTGGGTGACGAGACCGGCGTGACCGGCGTACTGGAGCTTCGCGACCGCATCCGCCCAGATGCAAAGGGGATCGTTGCGCGCCTACACGCGCAGGGCGTGAAGACAATCGTCATGCTGACCGGCGATAACGAGCGCACCGCGCGTGCAGTGGCGGCCGAGGTCGGCATTGACGAGGTGCGTGCCGATCTCTTGCCAGAAGACAAGGTGACGGCCATCGAGGAACTGGTGGCAACCCACGACATGGTGGCGATGATCGGTGACGGCGTGAACGACGCACCGGCGATGGCGCGGGCGCATTATGCCATCGCCATGGGGGCTGTCGGTTCGGACGCGGCCATCGAGACGGCCGATATCGCGCTGATGACCGACGATCTGGCTCGAGTGCCGTGGCTGATTGCTCACTCTCGCCGGACAATGACGATTATCCACCAGAATATCGGTATATCGCTGGCAACCAAGGCGCTGTTCGTCGGGCTGACCGCGTTCGGGATGGCCTCGATGTGGGGCGCCATCGCTGCGGATGTAGGCGTATCCCTGTTGGTGGTCGCCAATGCGCTGCGGCTTTTGAACGGGCATCGGATCAAGGACGGGCCTTCGGGCGGTGAACCGGTGGGCGAGCAGATGGCGAAGGGAGCACTGGCGCACGGTCATTGATCCGACGTCTTCGTTAGAGTAACCTCTGGCACCAACAGACCTCGCAAAAAGGGGCGTCGAGCAGTGACAAACACCAGATTTCCACGGCGCGCCTTTTTGATGGGCGGATTTGCCGCCTTCCTGTCAGGCTGTGCCAGCAAGTTCCGGTCGTACAACGGACCCGAAGTGACTCGGCTGCGCATGTACAAGGGACAACGACTGCTGGTTCTTGATGGGGCGGATGACGTCTTGCGGACCTATCCCATCGGATTGGGCTTCGCGCCCGAGGGCCACAAGCAGTTCGAGGGGGACGGACGGACGCCGGAAGGCTCCTACGAGATTGACCGGCGCAACCCGGACAGCCTCTTCCATCTCTCCATCGGCATTTCCTATCCCAACGAGGCTGACATCGCGTTCGCGGAGGCGCAAGGAAAGTCGCCGGGTGGTGACATTTTCGTCCACGGCGGACCGCGCAAGGGGATCGACCCAATGAATGTCCGCGACTGGACGGCAGGCTGCATCGCTGTCACGGACCGCCAGATCGAGGAAATCTATGCCATGGTCAGGGACGGGACCCCGATCGACATCTATGCCTGAGGATCAGGTGAAACGGCGCCGCAGCGTGACGTTGATCGCCTCGATGGCGATGACCATGACGACGACCGCAATCGTGACGCTGGCGGCCTTGTCGTACTGGAAGGAACGCACGTAGGTCTGGATGTAGAAGCCGATCCCGCCCGCGCCGACTATGCCGAGGATCAGGGACTCTCGCAGGTTTAGTTCGAACCGGAAGATCGTGTCGCGGGCGACGACCGGCGCCATCTGCGGCCAGATCGCATGTCTGAGCCGCACGAGCGGCCCGGCGCCCGCGCTTTCCAGCGCGGCGATCGGCGCGCGGGGCACGCCGTCGATCGCCTCGGCATAGAACTTGGCGAGCATCCCCGTTGCATGAAAGGCGACCGCGATGATGCCGGGCAGCGGCCCGAGCCCGACAGCGCCCACCATGAGCATGGCCACGAGGATCAGCGGAATTGCCCGGATGAAGGCAAGCAGCGTTCGGATCGGTCGGAACACCGCACGCGATACCATCGTTTCGGAGGCGAGGATGCCGAGGGGAACGGACAGGATCACAGCACCGAGGGTGCCGAGGATCGCGATCCTCAGCGTTTCCGCGCTGCCCTTCCTGATCTCGGCCATCACCGTCGGGTCAGGCGGAACCATCCGGCCGAGGAAATCGGCAATGCGCGGGCCGGCCGACATGAGACGCGACAACTCGACATCGGTCGTCGCGAAGGACCACACGATCGCGGCGGCGATCAGACCGCTCGTCGCAAAGCCGCCAAACCCGCGGAACGCCATCAGGACACCGCCCTGAGGCCGATACCGGGGATTGGCTCAACCTCCCGATAGAGCTCCGCTGTCGCATCATCGTTCAACTCGGAGGTCGGTACATCGAAGGCGATCCGCCCATCCCGCATGCCGATGATGCGCTGCGCGAAACGCCGCGCCAGGTCGGGCTGGTGCGAGGAAAACAGCGCCGTTGCGCCGCGCGCTTGCGCCGCCCCGGTCAGCAGCGCCAAGACCTCCCCAGCGCGGGTGGGGTCGAGGTTGCTCACCGGCTCGTCGGCGAGGATCAGCCGTGGCTCCTGCGCGAGACACCGCGCAATGGCCACGCGCTGCCGCTGGCCGCCGCTGAGACTGTCGACCCGGCGTTCGGCGAGATCGGCAATGCCGCAATCGGTGAGGGCTGTGCGCGCAATGTCGAGATCATGTGGCGTTGGCGACCCCAGCAGGGCGCGCAGGGGCGCCATCCGGCCTAGGCGGCCGTTCAGCACGTTGCGCAGAACCGTGGAGCGTTCGACCAAGGCGAATTCCTGAAACACGAAACCGGTATCAGGTCGGCTTGCGCGCGGCGGCGGTTGGTCGGGATCGAGCGGCGCACCCAAGACTGAAACGCGCCCGCGCCAGCCCTGAAGCCTGCCGTCGAGCAATGCCAGCAGCGTTGTTTTTCCTGCCCCGGACGGGCCGAGCAAAGCGACGCTTTCGCCGGTCGAAATTGTAAGCGAGACCCGCTCCAGCGCCGGAACACTCCCGCCCGGATGGGCAAAGTTCAGGTCGTCGATCCGGATCGCAATGTTCATTCCAGGAGCCCATATCGCCGTGCCATGTCGCGCACGCCGCCATAGGCGGCGGAGTCGGCCCTGACATAGCCGTCCGGCCCGTAGAGATAGCGCAGCTTGTCGCGGTTCTCAGGTTCGTTGAGCTGCAGCATCGCGTTGGTGAAGCGGTCTTGCACCTCGGCATCCAACCCGGGTCGCGCGATCACGACATGGCTCGGGATTGGCGGGCTTTCCGCGATCCATGTCACCTGTGCCTGCTGCTGCGGCGTCAGGAGCAGGTCCGCATACTGGCTGGCACCCGCGGCGTCGACCAGACCTTCGGCCATCGCCTGCATGGCCTGCTGATAGCCGCCTGCGAAGAAGACGCGGCCGAAGAATGCCTCCGCCGCGCCCGGACCGTCGATCAGCCCAGCCTCGACGAATTCGGCGAGCGGATAGAGATAACCAGATTCCGAGATCGGATCGGCAAAGGCGATGTCGCGCCCGCGCAGGTCGGCAAGCCCTGCGATGCCACTATCGCGCCGGACGAAGATGCGACCCGTGTAGCTCGGCGCGTCGCGGTAGACCTCGGACAGGAGTGGCACGGCACCGATCTCGGCCTCGGCCAGGACGAAAGGCAGGGCGCCCATGAAGGAGATATCCGCGTCGCCATTGCGCAGCGCCTCGACCGCTGCCGCATGGTCGATGGTAACAAACCCTTCGACGGGGACGTCGATCTCACTAGCCAGCCAGCCGGTGATGGCTTCAATGTCGCCCAGGAGCTTCTCGGGGTTCTCCTGCGGGATGAAAGCCAGCCGCAACGCAGTGTCCTGCGCGGCCAGCGGGGTTGCGAGCGATACTGCGCCCGCAGCGGCCAGCGCCAACATCGTTCTGCGGTTCATATGGATCGCCATCAGAATGCCCTCTCTTCGATTGCGTCGGCTTCGGACTTGAACGCGGTCCAGCTTGTTTCGGCAGCCACCCAGTCATCAGTACGAACGGCGTCACCAACCTCGGCCAGACGTTGGGCCAACGCGTAGACTTCAGGCCGCGCAGCCAGGTTCGACATTGTGCTGGCGTCCGCCGAAAGGTCCGCGGCCACGGTGTCGGTCAGCAGCAGGATATGTTTTGCATCCCGCTGCGGCAGCAGCGTATCAAGCGTCGAGGCGAAGGTCGTCAGTTCGGAGAATGCCAGCCGGAAGGCGGTGTTCTCGGCGTCGAATGCCTCATAGGGCTCGTCCGCTGCGCCCACGGTCTCCAGATAGGCCGTCAGGTCGGCCCGTTCCGCTCCGGTCAGGCCGAGCGCTTTCGATTCGTCGAACCAGTCCACGACAGCGGCCAGGGTCGGCAGCGACCCGTCGTGGAAATAGGGCGCGGTGTAGACGGTGCCGAGCAGCGTGGGTGTATCCATCGCACCGGTGCGGGCGCCATCGTAGGCCAACGCAACCGAGCCGATATCATGGGCCTGCCGGTCCAGGAAGTTCGTGTCCGGGACGTGGCAGCTGGAGCAGGAACGGTCGCCGAGCGCCGCGAAGGGTGTATTGAAGATCGCTTCGCCGCGCTGCGCTGCCTCGGGAGCGGCTTCGGTCAGCTGACCATCCGGTGTCAGCATGGAGTTGGGCAGGAAGTCGAATTCGAGCATGTAGGCGAGCAGAGCATCCAGCATGAAGGGCGTCGGTTCATCGCCGCCGAACTCGTTGACGATGACGTTGCGGGTGAAATCGCGCAAGGAGGCGAAGCGGCCATCGCGGCCGTAGGGCCCGGTGAAGCGCAGGCCACGGAGGCTGGGGATGTCAATCGGATCATCACGCCGGTCATTGAAGATCGGGTTGAAGAAGGCGCCATCGACATCGATCGCGCCTGGTTGATGGCTCGCACCCGGAATGAAAAGCCTCTGGTTAACGTCCGATCGGTTGTGACAGGTCGAACAAGCGACCCCGAGACCCTGCGCCGGATTGCCAAAGATTTGCGCGCTGTCGAATAGCATGTCGCCATAGGCCACCAATGGCAGGTCGGTCTCGTCGATGCCCTGCTCCTCGAAATTGAGGACGAGGCGCGGCAGCGGATCCTGATCGAAGATGTCAGACCCCGGCGGCAGGCTAGGCGGCACCTCGATGGTGCGGCCACTCAGGACAACAGTTTCCGGCAGCGCGCTCAGCGTCCGGCGCGGCGCGAAATCGTCAACGAGGTAATTCTCGGCGAGATAGAGGGAGATGACTTCGCGCGCGGCTTCCATGGTTTTGCGACTCGCGGGTGTGGCACCAGCACCAAGAACACCGGCGGAACCTGTGCTGCTGTTGAGTTCCAGCCAGGCGAGGCCGATGCGTCTCGAAGCGTCGGGATCAGCAGCCGCGATACCGTCCGCGAACGAGCGATAGAGTTCTCGGGCTGTCCGCACGGCCTGCTGCGCACGTGCAGGGTCGTCGGCCATGACTGCTCGGTCCAGTTCCTCGTCGATCCGGCGCGCGATCAGCCGCGTCGCCTCGGCAAAGACCGCCTGGCGGTCTTCGCGAGTGATGGCGTCCAGAAGGGGGGCGGGTCCGATGTCGCTGTTGCCGTCCAGCCATGCCAATGCACCAACAGAGAATTCCGAACCCCGGTAGGGTTCGGCCCAGGCGGTCCCGACGTCATCCCAAGGCAGCGGTTCGAGATTTCCGAGGAAGAGAGTCAGCCGGTAGGCCGCCGCCTCGGGAAGCCATGGAGCCTCCTTGGCAGGCGTCGCAGCGACAGGTCCGGACAGGACGAGCGCACTTGCGAGTGCGACAATGAACGCTCCAAGGAATTTCTGAATCACCGTGGTCTCCCAACTTCAAAGTTAGCCACGGCTAATTTATCTACCCTATGCAAACAAGTTGTCAATCCTGCAGTTTCCCTGCAAAGTCCCAAGTATGACAAAGCTGCAATCACAGGAACATGAACCGTTCGAAACTGTCGACAGGGCTCCCGAAGCACAGGCTGAGGGATTCGCGACCGTGCGTCAGGCACATGAGAGCGAAATGGCGGAAGATTACGTTGAACTGATCGCCGAACTGATCGAGTCGCGCGGAGAGGCAAGGCCGGTGGAAATCGCCGAACGGTTTGGAGTGAAGCCGCCGACCGTGACCAAGAACATCTCGCGACTCAAAGCTGCTGGCCTGGTGCGGCGGGAACCTTACCGCGCCATATTCCTCACGGATGCCGGTCGGGAGTTGGCCGAGGCCTGCCGCCGGCGGCACAGGATCGTCGTCGCGTTTCTCCTCAGCCTGGGAATCGACGAAGAGACTGCGGAACGCGATGCGGAGGGGATCGAGCATCACGTCAGCACGACCACGCTGGAGGCCTTCGAACACGCCCTCCTGCAATCTGAGAGCGGCAAGTAGCGCAGCATCAAGTTCTCGCGAAATTCAGCAAAGCAAGACTCAGGAGGCGGCGGCGTCAGCAGTCAAAGGCTGGTGGGTCTGTTCTGATGGTCAACTTTAGTGCAGAAAATCGTTCGTGTCCTCTGAGCTTGGCCAGCCCGAGATAGTGTGCCCAAAATCTCTGACTGCGACGACGGTGCAGCGAAAATGTCGATCGCGGGAAAAGACGTGGGTACAACCTTTGATTTGCTCCTCTGTTCAAAGCGCATAGACAATAGTCACCACCGTCGTCATGACGATGAAGAACATGACCAAGGCGCCTATGGCGAGCGTCCGGCCCATGTCGCGGTTTGGCTTTGCCACTTTCAGACGCAATTCTTCGGCCGTTTCCGGAAACTCGAGCGCCGCGGAGTTCGAGCCTCGCACCAACTCGTATCGTGAATTCCAGCGACGCACCTCGGCCGCGTTCCACCCGTTCATGACCAGAATGATCGCGGCGATCATCAGCATCGAGGACGGGACCCAGATCGTGTAGCCACCCATGGTTTCGTCGGACAGGGGATCGAGCAACCCGGTTCCCGCCGTTTGGTAGGAGGCATAGAGGCTCACCTCTTTGAGTGTCGTCAAGGAACCCAGAAAAATGTTTGAAACGATCACCGCAAAACCGGAGATCAGCCTTGCGCCGCGCCTCGCGCCCTCAGGGGGATCTCTCGGGTCGAAGAGCATGCCGAAATACCAGATCCCTGCCAGCACCATCGCAAAATGGGCGAACACCTCGATCGCCGCGATGCGCTGCGCAAGTCCGTAAAGCACTGGAATCTGCCAGATAAAGAGCGACGTGATGAGCGCGGCAGTGGCGGTTACCGGATGTGCCAAGAGCCCCAAAGTAATAGATTTTCCAAGAGCGCCGAGGTATCGACGCCACCGTCTGTTCAAACCGGCTTGCAATAGTCGCCACGGCTGAGAGACCGCGATGAGTAGTGGTCCTGCAAGGCGAAGGAGAAGATGCTCCACTTGGTGCACCGAAAAGAGGCTGTGCCCCAACGAAGCCAGAGGCGCATTCGTGGCCGCGAGAATACAGGTCAAGCCAGCGAAGAACAGAGCTTGCCGCCAAACAGAAACCGTCCCGCGAATGCGAGCGGATCGCGCGAGGCCGCGCACGTAGAACCATGCGGCCAAACTGACGGAAACAAGGGACACTGGCGAAATCGCATATCCAAACGGGTCGAAATTAAGGAAGTAGGTGATCATTGGCTCCTGTCATGTTGTATTGCTGGCCCATCGACGGACACTGGTGAAAGTCGAGATGTTCCCACTGCGCCACCTTGGGCCAAGGACAGATCAGTGGACATCGGAAGGTATTTGCCCTGCATCCACATGGGGAAAAGGTTTTCATAGAAACGTGAGAGCGGGTGGCCGGACTGACCGGCGGGCGCGATGAAATAGGATCCGGCTTCTTCCGAAAACGACATGACCGCCTGAAAATTGGTGCCCGCGCTGGTCGCGAACGGGCGGTCATTGTCAGAAGTGAACAGTGTTGCAATCAGTGTGTCGGGATCGCCGGAAGATGGGGCTTCGAGAGACAGCAGATCGCTGATGATCCCGCTCGATCGGATTGGTGCCCACCCCATATTCAAAGCGTGTGCTTCGCCCCAGGCCCAGGCGGACGGATCGGGTCCGTAGCGGTCGACAAGCCAGCCGATGGCATCATCCAGGGCCGCACGAACCTGATCCTGGCAGGTCTCGATGCGGGTAGACGGGCGGATGTCGCACCAGATTGCGCTCCCTCCGCGATCTGAAAGCACCGCAAATAGGACATCGGGATTTGGCCTGGCCCAGACCTTCGTCGCGGATGGAAATTCATCCTGAAGTATTCGCTTTTGCAACGCGCGCGCCCAGGCCCAGAACACGAGCGGCTCCGGTGAAAAGCGATCCATGTCGCCATTCCATTGGGCAAGTTGATCCAGAATATCGCCGCGAAGCTCATCTGCGCGGTTCTCTTCGAGAGCACCTGTGGAACCCACGAACCAAAGCTCTTTTGCCATTATAGGAAGAAGCGCCCGCGCGGCAGCGCTGACCGTGTCGCGCTGCACCGTAATCGCGCCCTCGACCGAGAATATCGGCTGCCGCTCATCAAGAGCAGCCAGACGGGCGTCTCGAAACGATAAAGGAGTTTCGACCTCCCTGTCAGGCCAGCGAGCAAGGGTTTCTCGGTCGATCGCAAGAATCTCCAATCCGGCTGGTGACAGGTTCATGCATGCGTCCATAGCATCGTTCACATCGGCGGACCGCGCCAGACGGTCAAGCATCATCAGAAAATTGCTGGCCTGCGCGGCCGTGGGATTCTCTGGCTCTTTAACGGCTTTCTGGGACACAGATCGGAACGCCCAAGCGACGCGTTCGCTGCGACCGACGACAATGAAGGGCACACCCGGCAATGTAGCCCCAATCGCGGCTCCGGTCGGGAGTTGAATATCCGCCAGGTACCATTCAGAAGGCAGCGATAAGGGGCCACGTATATCGGCGGCGAGAATTGGTGCTCCGGTAGCTGTTCTGTCTCCAGGCAACGCCCAAGCATCGAGGCTGACCTTGGGCGAGGTCACAAACAGCTCGGGCAAAAGAGGTCGATCCGACGGGATCGGTAGATCTGACAAGCCGGACAGGTCATTCTGCCGTCTCTCGGGTTGAAGATCGTTCAGAAACGCTTGGGCAAGTCTGAGACTATCGACGGGTCTCCAGGCTGCGATCATTCTCTCATCCGCGATCAACAGATCGGGTGAGCCTCTGCCGCGCCCGCCTTCGGACACCAGGCCAAGCCACGCGTTGACACCTGCGGCATATGCGTCGAGCGCTTGGGCTGTCGAAGGCTCAACTTCGATCGTCCGGTCAAGTGGCATCAAGGCTTGCGCTGCCCGCCTTGCCCTCAATAACTGGCCAAGCCTGTCCTGAGCGTGAACGAAACCAAGCGCGAAATAGGCGTCCGGAGCGGAGTCTGCAGAAATGTGCGGTATGGCCGCAGCATCTCGCAGAATATCGACTGGACCTTCGATACCCGCAACACTGAAATCCTCGTCATAGTCGGGGACGGAGGCGCGCAAAAGAAAGTAGACGACACCGGATACGGTCAGTCCTAATGCAAAAACCGCCAGGAGCAAGTACAGTAATATGTTGAATAGTCGTTTCAATTCGTTGCCGGTGCCAAAGTAATCTCAAGACGTGATGCGCAAGAGGATCACCGAGGCGAAAAAAGCGAGCAGGCCGAAAGCAATACCGAAGCTTGTCGCGTATTGAAGTATATCCAGGCGGTTCCCTTTCCGCCGTTGCGCCAGATAGCCACCCCAGAGCGCCCCTCCGACAAAGCCTGCGAGCACCAGCATCACGATTCCTCCGATTTTGATTTTTCTGAATTGAAACGTCGTCTGACCAATCCGACGGTAAAGGCTAGAGCCCAGACCGCACAGATGAGCGCCAGCGATGTCCAATCACCGAAACGTGCGTAAGGTGTGGGCGCAAGCGCTGTCGGCAGGCTGGCATCTATGACTCCAGTTTGTCCGGTCTCGAGGCGCGCGATGATCTCTCCCTTGGCGTCGATGATCGCGGAAATCCCGGTGTTGGCCGCCCGGACTACAGGAAGCCCTTCTTCGACCGCGCGCATGCGCGCGGAGGCGAGGTGCTGCTCGGGTCCGATGCTGGTCCCGAACCAGGCATCATTTGTGGCGTTGAAAATCCAGTCGGGGCGAAAAAGGTCATCGACTACCTGGCCCGGAAAAATGATTTCGTAACAGATCGCCACCGCGACCAGAGGCGCACCCGGGATCGCCAGCGTGCGTGGCCCTGGTCCTGGCGTGAAATCACCCAAACCTTCGGTCAGCCGCTCGATCGGCAGCCAGCCTCTCAGGGGCACATATTCCCCGAACGGAACAAGATGATGTTTTGCATATCCCGTCAGAATTTCGCCGCTGCCGTCATAGGCTTGAACCGTGTTGAAATATCGGGTTCCCCCATCGCCCTCTACGCGGTCAGGCACGCCTGTCAAAAGGATCCTGCCGTCTGGCAGAACCGTGGATAGCCGCCTACGCGCCAAGGCGTCCTCGTCCAGAAAACCGGGAAAGGCCGTTTCCGGCCACAGCAACAGGTCGAAGCGTCCAGGTTGCGCCGACAAGCCCAAATATTTCTCCAGCGTTCGCTCGCGGCTGCCCGGTGCCCACTTCTCGACTTGCGGCACATTGCCTTGGACGATGCGCAAAGCGCTGTCCGTCGGAGGCACATTCGTCCCTAAACGCAGCGCGCCGCCACCCCAGAGGCCCATCACCACAACGGCGAAGAGCACGAGAACAGGCACGCGTCTGTTTGGTGCCGCCACAATCAACACACCGGGCAACAGCCCTATAAAGACCGTGAGAAAGCTCAGCCCATAGCTTCCTACCCAGGCGGCGGGTTGGCGCAGAGCGGCGTGTTCGACAAGGGCATAAGCGGCAAGGTTCCAGGGAAACC
Organism: Roseovarius mucosus; assembly: GCF_002080415.1. Lineage (NCBI taxonomy): Bacteria > Pseudomonadati > Pseudomonadota > Alphaproteobacteria > Rhodobacterales > Roseobacteraceae > Roseovarius > Roseovarius mucosus. Next base: position 27,138 of record NZ_CP020475.1, read on the forward strand.
CTGTCAGGACATGACCACGCAGCCATTCTGCGGCAACCCAGCAGGTTGCAAGCAGAAGACCTGCCGTAGTGTCGCCGACAGCACGGCGCTGCATGATGGTGGCAAATAACATCGCCGCAATCGCCGGGAAAATGGCCAGTCCGGCGGACAGTCCCGCGACTGCCGGGATCGCAAGGGCACCGAAACGTTCGGAATCGACGTAAAAGCTCTCGGCGATCCAGGAAACTCCAAACCCGAACTGGCCCATTCCGAAGACCCAGCCGATGAAGAAGGCAGGCGCTGTCGAAACCTGCCGGAGGACGAGAAAGAGTGCTGAGAAGGCGACTGGAACAACGATGAGCCATGAGAATGGTGGAAGGGTTAAAACCGTTAAACCGCCCGCTGCAAAGCTAATCCCTGATCGCAGGGGAATGTAACGGCCACGACCCGTCAGTGGTCGCAAGCCCGCCATCATGTGCCTGTTTTCAACTTGGCGCTCAACCAAGGGGCTATGAGCAGTAGGCCCACGCCACTGACCACGAAAACATCCGCCATGTTGAAGGCGGGCCAATGCGTGGATCCGACATAGAAATCGAGGAAGTCCGTCACACTCCGAAACCGGATGCGGTCGAGGACGTTGCCGAGCGCGCCACCGATAATCGCACCATAGGCGATAGCCTCAACCGGGTTGGCAGTGCGCACCAACATGACGGTCAACCAGCCGCAGACAGCGAGGGCCAACGCCGTAAGGCTCCACCATGGCGCGCCACCAAGTAATCCGAATGTCACGCCATCGTTGCGCAGGTAGATGAGATTGAAACCGGGAAAGACCGGAATTCCGGCGCTCAAATCTGCCGCATTGGCGACGACAATTGCTTTTGTCACCTGATCGACAAGAAAAGCAGTTCCAGCCGCAATGAAACCTTGGAAATGGGTCAGTTTCATCTCATCCTCCCAGCCATACATCGAGGAACAACATGATCACGAGGCCGGCTGCGAGACCGAGTGTCGCCCTGTTTTGATGGCCTGAACGGTGGGTTTCGGGAATGATTTCGTGGCTGATGACGTAGAGCATCGCCCCGGCGGCGAAGGCGAGCCCCCATGGCAACAGCGGCTGCGAGATGCTGATGATCCCAGCCCCAAGAAGCCCGCCTACCGGCTCGACAAGACCTGTCAGGGCGGCAATCCCCCACGCACGGCGCCTGGAATAACCCTCACCAAGCAATGAGACCGCTACGGCGAGACCCTCGGGAGCGTTTTGCAGCCCGATGCCAATCGCAAGCGGCAAGCCACCAGACAGACCGTCAGCCCCAAACCCGACACCAACGGCGAGTCCTTCGGGGAAATTGTGGATCGTGATCGCAATGATGAAGAGCCAGACGCGGCGCAGCGAAGCAGCGTCTGGGCCTTCCCGCCCCGTCTTGAAATGCTCATGCGGCAGCCATTCGTTCATCAGAGCGACCGCGCCCATGCCAAGCAGGATCGCAACACAAACGATGGCCGCCGGGAGAGCACCGTTGTCGAACTGTCCTTCGGCTGCATCGAGAGCCGGGATGATCAGCGAGAAAAACGAGGCCGCGAGCATGACACCCGCTGCGAAGCCAAGTAGCAGATCGCGTGTAGCCCGGGATGGGATGCGCCCGAAAAGAACGGGGATCGCCCCGACCGCGGTCAGCGATCCGGCGGCCAGGCTTCCAAGAAAGCCAAGGGTAATTGGGGAGAAGGGTTCCAAGCGCTGAGGTCTCGCCGATACGTCAGTCAGCGGCCGAATAACTGCTAAAGATCTCGGTCGATCCATCGCCGCGGATCAGGAAGACCTCATAAGCCTCACGATCGTCTTCCGGTCCCATGCCCGGCGATCCATAGGGCATTCCGGGCACCGCCAACCCCACTGCATCTGGACGCTCATCCAACAAACGCTGAATGTCTGATGCCGGTACATGTCCTTCGATCACGTAGCCGTCGACCAAAGCCGTATGGCAGGAGACCATGCGCTGAGGCACGCCATTGTCGAGTTTGAAGCGCACAAGAGATCCCCCGAACATGTCCTCGCCTGTCGGCGCGAATCCGCTTTCCTCGAGGTGCTTCATCCAGGACAGACAACAGCCGCAGCCGTTTGTCTTCCGGACATCAATCTGGATCGCATCGGCGACAGCTTGCGCCGCGGGGAACAAGGCCAGCGTGACTGCAAGGGCGAGAGCCAGTCGTTTCATGGATTAAAGCCTTTCGGTTGTTGTTTGCATAAATTCGCTGGTGAGCCTCTCGGCCAGTAGCGTGCGTGCCTCAGCCAATCGCTCAAGTGCAGCCGTGTCATCCGCATCCCGCTCGGCCGCCTCTGCCAGTCGGTCGTCTGAGAGAGGATCCGTCGGGCGACCATCGACAAGAACCTCATAATGCAGATTGGGGCCGGTCGCGGTGCCGGTCGCACCGACGCGACCGATCATGTCTCCGGCCATCACGCGCTGCCCTTGTTCGAGTGTGTCCGGCACCTCGCTGAGATGTGCGTATCGTGTCAGGGTGTCGGATCCATGCGCTATCTCCACCACCCGGCCATATCCACCGCGACGTCCGATGAAGCTCACGCGTCCGGGCGCCGTCGCTTTCACCGGCGTACCGCTTGCTGCAGCAAAGTCGACGCCGGTGTGCATGCGCACATTCCCATAGACTGGGTGTGTGCGACGGCCAAAGACGGAACTCAGCCGCGCTCCTTCCACCGGTTGGGCAAAGACACGCAGGACCTCTCCATCAACATAGATCGTCGCTTTGCCGCTGCCGTCATCCGGCCAGACGATCTCGTAGACCGTTTCACCAAGATTCAGTGCGGCAAAGGCAAGTTCGGGCTGACCGATCCTCTCGTTTCCGTCGCGCGCTTCGCGCCAAAGAAGACGCATCGTCTCGCCACCGGAAAGTTCGCGTCGAAAATCCACTGTGCCGCCCAGCATCTGCGCCATGTCGACCGCAAAGCGAGCAGGGATGCCCGCCTTGTCCAATGCCGCGAAGACAGAGCTTTCGATCACTGCCTCGCCCGCGAACGTCACCATTTCAGGGTCTGGCTCCAACACGCGTGTGACAAGTTCCTGACCAAAGACCGTTTCGATCCGCACCCCATCGTCAACTGCCAGTTCCACGCGGCTCGGATTTCCGTCCACCTTTGAGATCACAGTGATCTCATGGCCCGGGCGCAATCGGCGCAGGTCATATTCTGCACCAAGCGCGAGCGCGATTTCGGCACGCGCAGGCGCAGCGATACCCGCGTTCGCCAGGACCGCATCCAGCGTCTCGCCCGACGCGATCTCACGCGACCAGGTTATCAAAGGCGGTTCAATCTCGGGCAAGGCGGTTTCTGCGAAGACGGATTGCAAGAGCGGCAGAGGTCGCATTGGGCTAGCATTGTCGGCGTGAAATGCAGCGGGCGTTGTCACATCGTAGTCGGCGATCTGAGGCATCGAGAGCGGATCGGGAGTCCAGAGGGTGGCTTCAGCAATCGCAGGAGGCACTGGCTCTTTGGAAAGAACGCCAGATATGGCGATGGCGGTCACCGAAAAAGCGCCTGCGACCACAGCGCTCGCCAAAACAATTCTAATATTCATGTTGCCCCCTCTACGTCTTCTGTCAGTGCACGCCGGATCTTCGGCACTGCGAATTCTCTTGGCTCGTGATAGTCAATCATGGTGACGAGTTCACCCTTGGCATCGAACAGGAATACGCTTGCCGTATGGTTCATTGTATAGTCGCCGCCTTCGGTCGGAACGCGCTCATACGAGGCACGAAATGCTTCTACAGCGCGGGAAATCTGGTCTTCCGGTCCCGTCCAGCCGCGAATGGCCGGATGAAAATAGCCGACATATTCGGCCATGGCCTCGGCCGTGTCCCGCTCTGGATCGACTGTGATGAAGACCACGTTCATCCGCGCGGCGTCGTCCCCGAGATCTTCAAGCCAACCTGAGATATCCGATAACGTCGTGGGGCAGACATCCGGGCAGTAGGTGAACCCGAAAAACACCATGGTCGGGCGTCCAATCAGGGCTTCTGGGCCCACTTCATTGCCTTCGTGATCGGTCAGTCGGAAATCCATCGCCGACAGGGGGAGAGGCCTTTGGCCGGCCGGTTTTGGTGCGCCGGGACCGTCTACCCGCCACCAGCCGACCCCGAGCATCAGAGCGACAGCGCCTACACCGGCTGCACCGTATTGGACCACATGCCGACGCTGCATCAGCTCTCCGGCCCGCGCGCGGCGATCCCCAGAATTGGGACCTCAACAGTCACTTCACCACCGTCCGAGAACGTCAGTGTCAGTGGGAAGGTCTCGCCTTCGATCATCGGGTTTTGCAGCTTCATGAGCATGGCGTGCAGTCCGCCCGGTTCCAATGCTACGCTTTGGCCCGGTTCAATCGTGATTTCGTCAGCAGGCGCCATAGAACTGACGCCGTCGGCGTTGGTTTTCGTCTCATGGATCTGGGGCATCACGGCCAGTGGTGTTGTAAGCCCGGTCAGCGTGACCGTGTCTTCACCGGTGTTGCGCACAGTCATATAGGCGGCACCAGGGCGGTTGACCCCGATTGAAGCACGGGACCACGCGTTTTCGACGACCACATCCTCCGAACCGGCAAATGCCGGAGTCGACATGCCCGAGAGCAGTAAGACAAGGGTCAAACCGTTGATGTAAGATAGTTTTGTCATGAAGAATTCTCCTGTATCTGGCCGAGCATCAACTTTGGCTGGCCGCAACTTCCGCCGCCACCAGTCGCCGCAGTTCTGCCTCACCAAACGGGTCCAATGGCTTGGCGTTGACGAAGAACGTGGGCGTTTGTCGAACGCCAACCGCTTCGACATCAGCGCGGTCCTGATTGAGCACGGCCACGACACCGGGGGCCAGCATCTGTGTCCGAGCAGCTTCGACATCCAGACCACCGCTTGCGGCAATCTCAAGGATCAAACCCGGTGCCGGAGTGCCATGGGACGCCCATCGCGGCTGCTCGCGCAGGACCGCTTCCAGCACGGGTTCGAACACATGCTGCATCCGCGCAGCTTCGAGAACACGGATCGCTTCCACCGAAGCGTCCCCGTGAAAGGCAGTGTATCGAATGACGACACGGACCGCATCACCGTGCTCAGTCATGATATCCTTGACCACGGGATAGAAGGCGCGGCAGGCCTCGCAAGCTGGATCGAAAAACTCGACAATCGTGACAGGTGCCGTTTCGGGGCCGAGGATCGGGGAATAGGGCCGGATCAGCACATCGTTCACTTCAGGCGCGACAGGGACTGCCTCTGCAATGGGTTGGGGGCGGGTGGCATACCAGGCCGCGCCGCCAAAACCTGCGGCACCAACAGCCAGAACGGATAGAACGAGACCGCGTCGATTCATGTTTGTTTTTCCTTCAGTGAAATGGCCGACAGCACCCCGATCATCGTGAAGGCGACAAGCGCCATCAGCGGAATCGGAATGCCGAAGACCACCTGGTTGTCGTCGGTACAAGAGGGGCCGGTCGCCTTGCAGGGCTGGATCGCCTCGGGGATCAGCCCGACATAGAGGCCGATGTGATACAACGCCACCGCCGCCCCCCCAAGCGCCAGCGCAACGCCATAGCGCCCCACGCGAGGATCTTGCCACCACAGCCCGAGCCCAAGAACGACAGCCAGGGGGAACATGAAGGCGCGCTGGAACCAGCAAAGGACGCAAGGCGTTTGACCAAGAACCTCGCCAATAAAGAGCACGGCAAGCGATGAGATAAGCGCAATGATCCAAGCAAGAACAAGGGCCGTTTCTCCGGAAAGTCGGGTCATGGCGATCAGATCCTCTCTCTCAGATCCGCAAGGATCTCTTCGGCGGGTGTGCCGTAGGGCCAGGAATCGGCGAAGCCCGCCTGCGGATCAAAAAGGAACAGGTGCGATGTGTGCCCCATTGTATAGCCATCCGGCGCGCTGGCCTCTTCGATCCGTTCGAAGTAGATCGGAAAGGTTTCAGCGGTCTCAGCGATCTGATCGGATGTTCCGGTCAGACCGATGATGCCTGCATCAAAGCGCGGCACAAAGTCGGCAAGAGCCATTGGCGTATCGCGTTCGGGATCAATCGAGATGAAGATCGGCTGCACTTTTGCGGCATCCTCGCCAAGTCCATCCATGACCGCCGCCACCTCTGCAAGCGTCGTCGGGCAGACATCTGGGCAATTGGCGAACCCGAAGAACACAAGCATCCAGCGACCCGCAAAGTCCTCTTCGGTGCGGATCATGCCCATATGGTCCGTCAGTTCGAACTGCGCAAGGAAAGGTGGTTCGGTCTCGGCTTGGGAAATATCGGCGCGGTAGTCCGCCCACAGTAACAGCCAGATGAAAACGAGCGCCGCGACGCCCGCCAATACCCATAGCACTTTTTGAAGACCTGAAAGCTTCACGCCGCTCCGCCCGAATTTGATTCTATATTTTAAGCGCGTTTACACCCTCTAGCTACTGTAGGTTCAAGCGTGATTCTTGCCCTGCGGCAGCACGTCACGCACCTGTGAAGCTAATGCTCTCTATTCAGCGCTTCAAAACCTGCCGTCACTCAATGTTTCGCTGCTTCGTCTGACCCTGCAGGTGGCCATCAAGGGAAGGCAACGGCAATTTCCGCTAAATCCGACGCCTGCGGAAACCGGGCCTGCAGATACAAAGCTGCTACGCAGATGCACTGCAAGCATGGGTCATTTTTTAAGGTATCAGTCTAAAATAACGCTTGAACCTACAGCGACTACAGGAACTACAAAGGACGCGAATCAACTGTCGGATCCTGCTCACGGCATGCACGCGCAAAGAACTTCATCCCATTCGGTTTTCCGCCCAACCCCAACTCGGTTGCGATTCACAGAAGCGAACACAGGCGGAAAGTGGAGAATGTCGCGATATGATCTCACTAGAATGGACGATGAACATGCTGAACTATCCCGATGCGGAAACCTTGTCCGGCTCGGATGCAGAAGCGCTACTCAGGAGGACGCAAAATGACACCTGAGATCGGACAATTCGCCCTTACCCTCGCGCTTGCCGTCGCGATTGTTCAAAGCATCTTGCCAATTGTCGGAGCAAGCACGGGACGCGTGCTTTGGATGGAAAGTGCAAAGACAACAGCGGTGCTTCAGGTGACGTTAGTTGCAATTGCGTTTGGCGCGCTCATGCGCTCCTTTGTTGTCAGTGATTTCACGGTTCGAAACGTGGTTGAAAATTCCCACTCTCTGAAGCCGATGATCTTCAAGGTTGCCGGCACTTGGGGCAGCCACGAAGGGTCTCTAGTTCTCTGGACCTTTATTCTCGTACTTTTCGGGGCTGGGGTCGCGCTGCTGGGCAGAAACATTCCGGTTGGTCTCAAAGCGCGAACTCTATCCGTTCAAGCCTGGATCAGCGTCGGTTTCCTGAGCTTCATGCTCTTTACATCCAATCCGTTCGAGCGGGTGTTTCCGCCGCCTCTGGATGGCACAGACCTTAATCCTCTGCTGCAGGACATCGGGTTGGCGATGCATCCCCCGCTCTTGTATTTTGGGTATGTCGGCTTCTCGATCGTCTTCTCCTTCGCGGTCGCGGCTCTGATAGAGGGTCGGGTGGATCCCGCATGGGCGCGTTGGGTGCGGCCTTGGACTCTGACGGCCTGGATCAGCCTCACTGCGGGGATCGCACTCGGCTCTTGGTGGGCCTATTACGAACTTGGCTGGGGCGGCTGGTGGTTTTGGGACCCGGTGGAAAACGCATCCTTCATGCCATGGCTGCTGGGTACGGCACTCCTGCACTCCGCTATCGTCACGGAAAAGCGGGACACGTTCAAAAGCTGGACCATTCTTTTGGCCATCCTGACCTTTTCACTGTCACTTCTGGGGACATTTATCGTCCGATCCGGCATTTTGACATCCGTTCACGCGTTCGCGGTCGACCCGGCGCGCGGCGTGTACATTCTCGGCCTTCTTGGCGTAACCATTGTCGGCTCACTGACACTTTACGCATGGCGCGCGCCTCAGCTTGGATCGGGTGGCGTATTTCGGCCGATTAGCCGCGAGGCGGGGCTTTTGCTCAACAACCTTCTGCTCGCGACCGCAACGGCGACCGTCCTTTTTGGAACACTCTATCCGTTGTTTGTGGAAGCGGTGACTGATGAAAAGATCTCTGTAGGACCACCGTATTTCAACGCGACGTTTATCCCTTTCATGCTGCCGCTAGTCATCATCATGGGAATTGGCCCATTCCTGTCTTGGAAACGGGCCGATCTTCCCGGTATCTGGCAGCGGCTGCGTTTGGTTTTTGGTATCGCGATTGGTGTTGCGGGGATCGTTTGGTACCTTCAGACAGACGGGCCCCTGCTTGCAGTGGTCTCAATAGGGATTGCAGCCTGGGTTTTTGTTGCAACGTTGCGCGAATGGGCGTTGCGCATCAAGCTCTTTGATTTACCCCTTTCACAGTCGCTGCGTCGCGCGCGGAACTTGCCGCGCGCTGCGCACGGTATGACGCTCGCGCATCTTGGCGTTGCAATGCTTGTGCTTGGGTTTGTAGGTTCCACAGCCTGGAAGGAAGAACGTGTTCTTTTCGCAGAACCGGGGACGACCGTGGAAATCGCCGGTTTTGAGGTAATATTCGACGGTGTCGAACGGTTGCGTGGTCCAAACTACATCGCACAACAAGGCCAGCTTCGCGTCTTGAAAGATGGACGGGAGATTACGCTTCTTCGTCCGGAGCGCAGAAACTATCCAGTTGCGGGGACGTCCACAACCGAATCTGCAATCCGATCAACGCTCAGAGGTGATCTCTACGTCACCATCAGTGAGCCTGCGACCGAAAAGGCGTCGGGCCAGTGGAATTTGCGCATTCTCTACGAACCACTGGTTAATTGGATATGGATCGGAGCGACGATGCTGGTGCTTGGCGGGTCCCTTTCGCTATCGGACCGCAGATTGCGGGTGGGTGCGCCGTCGCCAAAAAGCCGGTCGTCAGCGCTTCAACCGGCGGAATGATATGATGAAGAAAATCCTTCTCGCGATGCCAGCGCTGGTCGCAGTGGTCTTGGGTGGATTTTTGTTCTGGGGGCTCAACCCAGACCGAGATCCTAACGCAATTCCTTCCGCTTTGGTCTCCGAACCAGTTCCGGATTTTGAGCTTCCACCGGTAGAGAGCACGCAGACCCCCGGACTGTCGGCCGCAGCCCTTCGTAGCATTGGCGAGCCGGTTTTGGTCAATGTATTCGCTTCATGGTGCGTGCCCTGTCGTGCTGAGCATGCGGTGCTAACCAGGCTTGTTGAACAGGACGGTGTTCGGCTGATGGGGATTAACTACATGGACAAACCAGCAGATGCCGCAAACTGGCTGGAGGAGCTTGGCAACCCCTATGAGAGGATCGGATCAGACAGCGAGGGCCGGGTCGGTATCGAATGGGGTATTTCGGGGGTGCCTGAGACGTTTGTGATCGATGCGAACGGTATCGTAGTCTATCGCTACGTTGGTCCCATTGTGACGCCAGAGGCACAGGATGAAATTCGTGCTGCGTTGGCCGCAGCAGGTGGTCAATCATGAAGAGTTGGCTCTATTCACTGGTGCTGATGCTTTCCGCAACAACCGCGGCATGGGCTGTGGAGCCAGATGAGTTGCTGGATGATCCGGTGCTTGAGTCGCGCGCCCGGGAGCTCTCAAAGCAGCTACGCTGCGTTGTCTGCCAGAATCAGGATATCGATAGCTCAAATGCGGGTGTTGCCCGAACGATGCGCACCTTGCTGCGCGAACGTCTGATTGCAGGTGAAACAAATGACGAGATCATTGCGTTTTTCGTAGATCGATATGGTGACTTCGTCCTGTTCAGGCCGCGACTGAAACCCGCCACGTATCTGTTGTGGTTCGGACCAGCGGTTCTTTTTGCCGTTGGGATTGGCGTTGTCTTTGTCACAATCAGGTACCGAAGCAGGGCCGTTCTTGATGGCACTGCTGATCCACTGAGCCCCGATGAAGAGCGTGAGTTCGAAGCCATTTTTCATGAAAATGAAGGACGGAGAGACCCATGATTTGGTTGGTGTTAGGCGCGATGGCATCCATCACTGTCCTTCTGTTCTTGTCCGGTCTCTATCGAACGGGTGAAGTCCTGAACAGAAAGGATGGAGCGTTGGTTATCCTCAAGGATCAGCTTTCCGAAATTGATACTGATCAAGAGCGGAATCTGATATCCGTTACCGAGGCCGACGCGGCCAGGGTTGAAATCAAACGCCGCATTCTGGCTGCCGGTCGGCTTGCGACACGTGAATCGTCGCGCGCAAGTGGGCGAAGCACCATCTTCGCGTCCGCCATTGCCACGCCATTGGTAGCCTTCGCTCTGTATTCTCAAATCGGCTCGCCACAGATCGAAAGCCAGCCTCTGGCGTCTCGCGCATCTGAAACCCAGGAAGCCGCAAACCTCTCAGAGTTGACCCAGAGACTAAAAACCCGGCTTGAAGCAGACGAGTCTGGTGGACCAAGTGATGGTTGGGTTCTGCTCGGTCAGACCTATATGCGTATGGCTCGTTACGATGATGCCGCCGATGCATTCGAACGCGTCACTGTCCGCGACAATGCAGATATCTCAACCCTATTGCTATATGCCGAGGCCTTGATCGCAGCCGAGAACGGGATCGTGACGCCGCAAGCGGAAAGCGTGATCGAACGCGCATCGGAGATGGCCCCCGATGATCCAGGCCCAATTTTCTATAGAGCCCGGATCCTCGAACAGGACGGGGTTCCAGATGAAGCGAGGACGCTTTTGATCGAGCGCCTCAAGAGAGCGGATCGCGCCTATCCGTGGATGGAACTTTTCCTGTCTGTCGCCAACCGATTGGGGGAACAGGTTGGAGAGAGCCCTGTCACCCTAGCTGATTTCTTTCCGGACTCTCGGGACGCGCGTAGCCCCGGTGCGGCCGATATCGAGGCCGCTCAGGACATGTCGGTCGAGGAACGCAGCGCTTTCGTCCGCTCCATGGTTGACCGCTTGGCGGCGCGATTGTTGGATGACCAAGACAATCTTGAAGGATGGCTTCGGCTTGCGGAGGCGTACAGTGTATTGGGTGACTTTGATGCTGCCCAGAACGCCGCCGACAATGCGCGCACCTTGGCCGAAAGCCTTCCGGAAACCGACCCTATGCGTGCCGCCGCCACGGCCCGATTGGATCGGATCAACAAATAAATTGGGGCCGCGTGGTCTCAGATACATAACAGCTTTCCTTTCACCTGAAACTAAACCACTGTAGGTTCTGCCTCCCTTGAGCAATGCAACGGCACTATGTCATCGTTTTCGGACAGCGCTGAGATTGGCAGCCGACAGTGCTTCGAGAACGGCATCCGCAGATAGTAGTTCAGATAAAATGATACCTTCAGGAGCATCTGGACCGTAGACGATGTTGAGCGGAATTGCGTATCTGCCGTGCGCCTCGAGATAGGATTGGATTTTCGCGTCCGGTCGCGTCCAATCCGCGCGCATCGCAATCACGCCTTCCTCGCCAAGTGCTCCCAAAACTGGTTCACGATCCAGGACCAGGGTTTTGTTTGCTTTACAAGTGATGCACCAATCCGCAGTAACGTCCACGAAGACAGTTTTGCCCTGCGACACTTCACGCGCGATCCGGGACCGGTCGAACTCGACCCAGTAAGAAGTGATCGAGGCTGTTACATCATCGGAGCTTTTTGGCAGCAGTGCAGGGGCCGCCAACGTCATGCCCAAAACCGCAGTCATTCCCCACAGCAAACCGTTACGAGGCTGAACCTGATAGGCTCTCGCCGCCAGTACGATGAGCCCAAGACCCAGCAGCACCAGGCCTGTGAGAGTTGGCGACGTCACACCAATCAAGACCCAGCATAGCCATGCAACGGTTCCGGCAAGCAGCAATCCGAGAACGATCTTCACGCTTATCATCCAGGGTCCCGGTTTGGGCAGTCGAGACAGGAAACCAGGCCAAGCGGCAACCAGAATATATGGCAGTGCAAGCCCAATCCCCATCGCTGTGAAAACCGCAAGTATATCGCCTGTCGTGCCAGAAAGGGCGAAGGCAATGGCTGTCCCCAGCAACGGGGCTGAACAAGGCGTTGCAAGTATCGCAGCCAGAGCGCCGGTGGAGAAGTCTTCGGCATACCCCCGCCCAAAGCGGCCAGATAGCCTAACCATCCAGCTGCTGGGCAAAGAAATTTCAAAAACTCCAAACAAATTTGCCGCAAAGAGTCCGACAACGAGAATGAGTGCAATTAGGAAATATGCATTCTGAAACTGCACACCCCATCCAACGGCATATCCGAGCGTCTGCAGCGCTATGACCGCCAAGGCCAGCACCCACATAAAAGCAACAGTTCCCACAGCCGTAGCGAGAAATCCCGCGCGCAATTGTGAAAGGGAGCGATTCTTCATTCGGAGCGCCGACCCGAACTTAATCGATAGAACTGGCAAGACGCATGGCATTGCGTTCAGTATCAACCCTCCCAGGAAGGACAGCAAGAGAATCGGGAAAAACTGACCCCTATCTTGGCTGGTCTCGGATGCGTAAGGTGGCGCAGGTACAACGTCGGTAGTGTTCACATCATCGAATGTAACCGCGACACCCTCGTCTACGACCGTAATTCGAAGGGAGGTTTGTTCCTCGCTTAACGCGAGAATCGGGATACTTGCCCAGAGACCGGTGCGATCACTTGTAAGGCGGATGTCGGGTGCGCCGAATGCAGAGCCTGCACCAAACTCTGGAAAAAGATCGGGATTGTTCCAGCCAGAAGGCCGCGTCATTTGAACAACCAATGCCTGATCCTGCTTCAGCGATGCGCCCGAGACCGCTATTGCACTTTCTGGCCCTGCAACAGGTACGCGAGCGGCCCATGTCGCGATATCGGTCGCGGCTTTCGCATCGACGCCCGTTCCCAATGGCACAGGGAGTGTCAATTCAAACCTTTCCGGAATGCACACATTGGAGCAGATCAGCAGATCGACGAGTCCCTTCAGCTCGGCCGCTCTATCAGAGTTCGCAAGCCGCAACTGCAATGGAAATATTACTTGTTTGGCATAGCCGAAATTTTCAATTCCGAAGGCGCGGAAACGCGTGGGTGCGGGCCAAAGCATGTCGACGGATTCAAGGTTTGTGGACCCCTCCCAATCGATCTCTGGCGGCAGGCCAACCTCGCCTGGCGACCGCCAGTACGCTTTCCATCCTTCCTCCAGTTCAATCTTCAAACCCGCCGAAAGGAACTGCGATCCTGGGGCGATTCCTGCTTCCGCGACGATCAAACGTGCCGTCAGAACTTCGGAACGATACGCATTGGATTCCAAGGCGCGAACAGGGCTTGCCACAAAAACAAGAAAGAGTGCGAGACTGATAAGCAATCCCTGATACCCTGCCAAGGTTGTACGCATATTCTGACCTCTTTTTCTTCGCGCTCAGTCTCGGGAAGTTACAGCAACGTGCTAGTCCCGAACGCCTTTGTGACGGCGTCGACCCCTCAAACAGTGGGCAGAGCCAAGACTCCGACCAACTAGGCGACAGCGATGCTCGTCTGGGCTTCCTACAAAACAGTCGTTTTTCCGCGTCGAACGCAAGCTGGACCCGCTCTCCATGGTGTCGCGCTCTCAGGCTAGCGCCGTTTCAAGGTTAGTCCTTTTTTGTCTGTTCACGATACTTACGATAGTGCGCCCGTCGAGACCCGATGCTGGGCGACAAAATAGTCGCACCACAACAACGACCAGATGAAAACGAGCGCCGCCACACCCGCCAAAACCCGTAGTACTTTCTGAAGACCTGATAGCCGCACGCCGCTCCGCCCGAATTTGATTCTATATTTTAGGCGCGTTTACACCCTCTAGCTACTGTAGGTTCAAGACCTATTCTGGATGAAAGAGCGATGTTCACTGACCTGTGAGATGCCGAGCGGAACTTGTGCAAAAAAACGCTTAAAGCTACACGGGCTGTAGATAGTTTGGAGAGGTGATATGCTCACAATCGGCACTTTGGCAAAAAGGACCGGGACGAAGGTGCAGACGATCCGCTATTACGAGCAGATCGGACTCCTGCCCGAGCCCGGGCGATCGGCTGGCGGTCAGCGGCGCTATGGAGATAGTGAGCTTGACCGCTTGTCTTTCGTCCGGCATGCGCGGCAACTCGGGTTCTCGCTGGACGCAATCCGTGAGCTTCTTGATCTGAGCGATCATCCAGACAAGTCGTGCGCGGAGGCCGATGCCATCGCTCGCCGACAACTCAAGCAGGTTGAGCAACGTATGGCCCGACTTGAAGCCCTTCGGACAGAATTGCAGAGGATGGTGCACGAATGCAGCGGCGGGCACACGGCCGATTGCCGTGTGCTGGAGGTGTTGCGCGACCATTCCGAGTGCCTGACGGACCACGACGAGATCGGCGCCTGAGATGACCGCAGTGCTCGTCTATCCGCTCGCGGCCTTGGCTGAGATCGCCGGATGCTTTGCCATCTGGGCATGGTGGCGTCTTGGCGCGTCCCCACTTTGGCTTGTCCCCGGTGTGGCGGCGCTGGTGGCGTTCGGCTGGCTTCTGGCTCAGGTCGACACTGTGGCTGCGGGACGCGCCTTTGCCGCCTATGGTGGGATCTATATTGCCGCGTCCATTCTCTGGATGTGGCTCGCCGAAGGGCACCGGCCGGACAGGTGGGATCTGCTCGGCACCACTGTATGCTTGTTGGGTGCTGCCATCATCCTCGCGGCACCCCGCGGAGCGTAATAAAACGGCATTGCTCCTACAGTAGCTTTAGCTTTTACAACGGTGCGCGTTTCACAGGCTAAAGCAAGGCAGGAATTGAATGTTCGAAATCTCAGGTGTTGGAATCGTCGCGGCTTTTCTGGGTGGCGCTATATCCTTTCTGTCGCCTTGCGTCTTGCCTCTTGCACCTGGCTACGTCTCTTACATCGCGGGACAGCCCGCCGCGAAATCCGGGGCGGCGCGCAGCATTGCCGAACGGGCGCGCAGCGTGGTCCTGAGTTTGTGGTTCGTGCTCGGGTTTTCGACAGTCTTCGTGGCGCTCGGGGCCGGGGCAAGTCTTTTGGGCGGGATGCTCTTGCGCTGGAAATACGAACTCGGGCTTGCGGGTGGCTTCTTGATCGTCTTGTTCGGACTTGTCATGATGGGCGCGATCAAGATCCCCGCAATGATGCGTGACACGAGGCCCGACGTAAAAGTTGACGGCGGCAGCGCCGTTGGAGCCTACCTTTTGGGTCTTGCCTTTGCCTTTGGCTGGACGCCCTGCATAGGCCCTGTGCTTGGGTCGATCCTGGCAGTAAGCGCGACATCTGGAGCGGACGGGATGGCCTTGCTGGCAATCTACTCCGCAGGGCTTGGACTGCCGTTTCTAATCATAGCGCTCTTCACCAACGAGATTGCAGGCAGGCTAAAGCGGATCGGTGCGGCTGGTCGATGGCTCTATCGTATATCGGGCGGACTGATGGTGCTGATGGGTATCGGCGTGATGACAGGTCAGATCAGCCGCCTTGCCTTCTGGCTGCTCGAAACCTTCCCGGCCCTTGGCACTATCGGATAGAGCTGTGATCGAAAGTAACATTTGAGAAAAGGCTTGTCTCTCTAGTCACTGTAGAGATTAAGACTCCTCGTGAACGATTCGAGGAGAGACCCTGTGGCACCCACCGATTCCTATTTAACCGCAACAAGACTGCTGGATTTTGACTCGCCCTCAATCTCGAACCTGGTACGAGATCGTGGCTGGCATGACCTTGCCCGTGTCGACCGGATTGGCGCGGTTTATGACTTTGTCCGGAACGTGATTGCGTTCGGCTACAACCGCGTCGACGACATTCCCGCCTCTGCGGTGCTGACCGACGGCTACGGGCAGTGCAACACGAAAGGGACGCTTCTCATGGCACTGCTGCGCAGCGTAGGCATCCGCTGCCGACTGCACGGCTTCACCATCCACAAGGCCCTGCAGCGTGGCGTGGTGCCCGAATTGGTCTACCCCCTCGCACCGTCCGAAATTCTGCACTCGTGGGTCGAAGTCGAAACAGAAGAGGGCTGGATCAATCTCGAAGGCTTCATTCTGGACGCCCCCTTCCTGCAGTCGCTTCAGAAGGAATTCAGCGAAACAGAAAGCCTTTGCGGCTACGGCGCTGGAACGGATTGCCTGAGTGCGCCACCAGTCAGTTGGAACGGCGGCAGCACTTATATTCAGAAAACCGGTATCGTTCGTGATTTTGGAACCTTTGATGCGCCCGATGACTTTTATTTGAAATATAGTCAGAACTTCGGATTTGCGCGTGACTTTCTCTATCGCCACGTCATCCGTCACTGGATGAATGCCCGGGTTCGCCGCATCCGTCGTGGAATGTTGCCAAAGGTCCCTGGTCTCAGTCGACCGAACCACAGCCATGAGGAGAACAACCGTGCCGCATGATCATGGCCATACCCACATTGATCCTGAATCAGGTGATCGTAGGGTCTCCATCGCAATCTGGGCCAACGGGCTTCTGACCGTCGCGCAGATCGTTGGCGGCATCCTTTCCGGCAGCCTGGCGCTGATCGCAGATGCCCTACACAATTTTTCGGACATGGCGTCACTGGTGATCGCGTTCGTTGCGCGCAAAATCGCCAGACGACCCGCCGATGAACGCATGACATTCGGCTATGGTCGGATTGAAATCGTCGCGGCACTCATCAACTACACGACCCTGATCCTGATCGGTTTCTACCTGATCTATGAGGGTGGCATGCGGATGATCGACCCGCCCGAGGTCGCTGGTTGGACGGTGGTGATCCTGGGCGGTGTGGCACTCGTCGTCGACACGTTGACGGCGCTGCTCACCTATTCGATGCAGAAAGGCAGTGTGAACATCCGTGCGCTTTTCCTGCACAACCTGTCGGACGCTTTGGCCTCTGTGGCAGTCATCATTGGAGGGTCCCTGATCATCCTCTACGACATGCGATGGGTCGATCCCGCAATCACCATCGGCATTGCCCTTTACATCCTCTATCTGGCTTTCACTGAGATTGGCGGTCCGATCAGAACCCTGATGCTCGGCAGCCCACCCGACATCGACAATGCAGCCGTCGTTGAGGCGCTGCGGAGCGTCGATGGTGTAGCGGACGTTCACCACGTGCATCTGTGGCAGATGGAGGAGCACAAGGCGGCGCTGGACTGCCACGTGGTGCTGACAGCGGGCGGCTGGGGTAAAATCGAAAAGATCAAGGCAGCGATCAAGGACCGGCTGAAGGAGGACTTCAACATCGCCCATTCCAGCCTGGAGTTCGAACACGAAGACCGCGCACACGAAAACGCCGACCTCTACGGTCACGGCAAGCCTGAAGAGGAGGAGAACCGTTTTCACTGAGCTTGTGAGAGGTCATGAAGGTGTGATCGACGTCGATTGCGAGTGCAAGCTAAGCGACAGCGACCTGAAACGGGTGCACGGCCTGCTTCAAGCCAGCCTGGCCTGGTCCTCGAACTCACGAGGTTCGAAGCCTTCAAGGTTCCGTCTGCTTCTGAGCCGTTGCAGAACTGCTGAGAGCCCGAATGCGTCCTATTCGCCAAACAGATTTAGGTAGAACCGATTTAAGGGCAATTCGAGACTCATTTGACGATCGAGATGGCTCGGACGCTTTGACATGCCGTGGGATTGGCGCAGCGCGGAACGTGGCGGATGACGACGGGCGGCTCGGTCACCTCGCGATCTTGCTGACCGCCGCAACCGCAACACGCATCATCATTGTTGCAATAGTATATTTTCGTAGGTATGCTGGGTGAAGATTGTCAAGGGTCCTTGCCATGCGTTTCGAATTCAAAAACCTCCCTCTGGCGGCCTTTTTAGCTCTCGCCTTGACCGGCCCAACAGTTCCGACACAAGCACGCGCCCAAACCTATCAGATCGATTGTGCCATCCTGCTGTGTTTGTCCGGTGGATGGCCAGCTTCCGTGCCCTGCGCCCGCGCACGGGCCGAGTTCATCCGGCGCATAACTCCATGGCCGGTGGAGCCGCCGCTTCAGATTTGGCGCTGCCCGATGGGTGCGTCTTACGATGGACCTGCTAGATCGCGGCCCGCGGACCGGATCTTCGATGCCCTATATGGTGATTCAGGAACCCCTCCAAACTCTTCAACCCCGCTCTTCGATCAGGCAGCCAGGGCAGGCGGGATGCTTGGGCGCAAAGGCTCCAACGCGGCTTGGGACAACCTCGTAAGGGCTGATTACGCCCTCCAGCTCGTAAAAGACCGCGCCGACATCGATATCAGCGGGCCGGAATTCAACTTCGTGCGTTCCATCCGCGTCTTTGACGTTCGTTATGCCCGCCAGCACGAATCCGGGCGAGATGGCGACTGCAACCGCAGCGCCGCCGTTGTCCTCGGCACCTACGGGATCCAGGGCGATTTTTCTTGGAGGGTGTCGTCACCCGCAGCGCTTCCTGATGCGCATGCCGGTCTCGAGCGATGGGGCGAGCACTGCCCGAGCATTTATCACAGATCCGTCTTCGTTGAGTGGCGTGACTATAGCGGGAATTACGGTTTTGAGCAGGTCAATTACTGACTATTGAGCCGCAGCGAAGTCGCGCAGGGCCTTGTACGAAATCAAACCTGCAACGCAGGCACACTCACACAATCGAGGGCCATAAAGGCCATATTCTACCATGTCAGTCGTTGCGACAGGGCAGCTGCATGAGAGACGCGAAGTCAATTTCGGCTTTATCCGCATCGCAGAGCTCCGGGTAAATCTTTGAGACACGCTGCGGGCCATGGATGTCCCACCGGATTGCCAGAGCACCTGTGTTCCAGCGATATACCCAGCCGACAATGGTTTCTTCATCGGTTGCAATCAAATTGGCGATCGCGACGCCTTCGACCTCATTTTCGTTCACTGTTTACTGACTTCCTGCAATTTGGCGTTGCGGATAGCAGCTCAGATCCAAAGCGTTTGCTGCAACCGTGTGCCGGGCCTCGTTAAAATCGGTTACTGTTCGTCCTCGCGGTAACGAATTCACACCGGGAGAAGTCAGCTCCCGTGTTCTCGAAAGATGAAATGGATCAAATCCGGTGGTCGGGCTCCGTGGCGGCTTCAACGATCGCCAGAACCTTGAAGGGGTCAAAGCCAATGGCGCGCGCAAGGACGACCAGCTCGACGACGTCGACCCGGCGCTGGCCGCTTTCAATGCGCGCCACAAGTGATTGATGGCACTTGAGCTTGACCGCCAAGTCCTCCTGACCGAGGCCCGCCTTGATGCGGGCGTCGACCAATGCTTGGCAGAGTGCCACCTGTCCTGTGCTTCTGATTGTCTTTGCCACGCGTCACATACCTTTTGTGACGTCGCTAGCGGATGAAATCTGTTATCTAAAAAGTAGATATATGAGGGTGTTATCGGCGTCTGGTTTCCATGGGCTGCAAGTCTGATGCTCCCGAGGTTGCCCATCAATCCCCTGCCAATTGCAGAAATCGGCCATAGTCCTCGCTGACTTCGCGCGCTTCCTCGAAGGCGCGGGCGCGTTCGCTGTCGAGGCAACGGAAGTAGCTCTGGATATCCTGAATGTAATCTTCGAAATCGCCACGGATGATGTCTGCATAGTCCCGCGCTGCCTGCGAATCGCTTGGCAGGAAGGGACGGGCCGGGGCGAAGCAGGATTCCGCCAAAACTGGTCCGGGAACGCAGATCAGAAGGACCATAGCTTGCAATGGGAGCAGGCCTGTCAACCTTGGGTTTCTCAAACCTGTTATCTCCTTGATCGCAGACACTGGCCGTGACTAGTGTTTGCGTGACCAAACTACAGCTAAAGCACGATATTACATCTTGCGGTTGATAGTATACTATCGTAACTCTGGGCTTCAAGTGGGAATGCCTGGGGTCGCGCCATTGGAGAAAGCGTGAGCCGGGCCATGAACTGGGACATCGAAGCACCAAATGTGGTTACGGAAGCCAGGTTCCGCGAACTCGTGGAAAGCGGCTATAGCGCAGAAATCCTGTGCCAGGAGTCGGCACATAAGAAAGGCCCCAGCTATTACGGGGTCTGGATTATGCGCGTTGTCTCTGATGATGGCGTGGAAAAGCTCCTCGTCACCGCCCGCACGCGGACGACCTACAACGATATCAAGATCCGCGAGTTCAAGACGATCTCCGGCGTGGTGTCTTTCTTTATTGGCCTTGGCTTTGCACATGTCGACCTGCCGCTTGAGGCGGGGACAAGCCGTACGCATAAACTCGCCCCGCCAGACAAAGCGCCATCAGACAAGGGCGCTGGCAGCTAACCTCGTCTGTCTCTGGCTGGTCGCAGCACCTGCCTCAGCGCAAATGGTCCTGGTCATGGAGAGCGACGGCTCTCTGACCCCATCCCGGTCTCAGAGCAGTTTTGCTCGGAACTACAATGACGGCATCGGTCAGGGATCGGCAGCCGACGAACTTGCGATTTTCGGCAGCGATGAAACTGTGCCAGAGCGAGAAGCGATGCGCTTTGCAGCCCGTGTCGGTCCGGCACCCCTGCCCCGTGCCGATGTCCTAAACGCCATAGAGACCACGGCCCTGCGTTATGCCAGCCACCCCGGCCTAAGGCGCGCGGAGCTTTCCGTCACGGACTGGCTGAGCCTCTACCGCGCCAATATCGAGGTTGAGAGCGCCTATCGGCAGGATGCGATCTCACATGCGGGCGCCATTGGCCTTGGTCAGCTGATGCCTGACACCGCGCGTGATCTGGGCGTCGACCCGCGTGACCCCCAACAGAACCTCGACGGCTCCGCCCGCTACCTCGCGATGATGCTGGAGACGTTCGGCGATCCGCATCTGGCGTTGGCGGCCTACAACGCGGGGCCGGACGCCGTGCGCCAACACGGTGGCATTCCCCCTTACCGAGAAACCCAGAACCACGTGGCCCGCGTCATGGCTGTTACGGCCCGATTGGAAGGATCAAATTCATGAGACAGATTTCAAACCTATTCATCGCAAGTTTGGCCCTCTTTCTGGTCATTTCCGAACCCGCCCTTGCGCAAAGCATCGATCTCTCCCCGATCCAGAGCTTGTTGCAGGGCATTGTCGATGCGCTGACCGGCCCTCTTGGTGTGGTCATCGCCACACTCGCGGTCCTCGGGGTCTTTCTCAGCTGGTTCTTCAACATCATCGATCTGCGCCAAGCGCTCTGGGTCCTCGTGGGCATCGCCGGTGTTGCGGCCGCCCCCACCATCGTTGCCGCGGTATTTGCCGGTGGCTGAGCGCGCGCCTCTCTTTCTTGGGCTCGTGCGCCCGCCCAAGCTTCTTGGCCTGCCCATCATGTATGCGATGGTCTGGCTCTTCGGTTCGGTGCTCTTGTTCGTCTGGGTCCAGCACATCGCGGTGCTGGGTTTCGCGGCCCTGCTCTATCCGGTGCTGTGGAAGGCCGCAGATTGGGACCCGCGTTTCATCGACGTGATGATGACGGCCCTGCAGGAGACACCGCCCACGCGCAACAGGTCCATCCATGGCGGGGACAGCTATGCCCCGTGATGACGCCCCTGATGCTGCGCTCGATCCCCGCACGATGACGCCAGAATGGTATGCGCGCGAGACCCGCCTCGCGCATATGCTGCCCTATGTGAGCCTCGTCGACGACCAGACCGTGCGCACCCGGGTCAACGAGCTCTTCCGCTGCATCCGGCTCGAGGGGATCAACAGCTACACGACGGACGATGCCTATCTCGACAAGGTGACCGCCCTCTTTGCCCGCATCGTCGCGCAGCTCGGGCCGGAATTCAGCTATTACGTCCACAAGGTCTCCAAGGCCATCAAACCTGATCTCGACCCCATCCGTGAGGACAGCTTCGCGGGCGAGGTGGACCGGCGCTGGCGCGCGAAACTCGAGACCAGCGGGCTCCGCGACAAAACACTGACGCTCACCGTCATTCACCGCCAGCCTCCGAAAAGCCTCCTGCCGTTTCTCAGCCGCAGCGCGCCGGACCGACTGAAGGAGGAGACCCGCAAACGCCTGCAGCGCTTGGGCGAGGCCGTGAACGTCTTCCTTTCGGGGCTTACCGAGCTCAAGCCGCGCCTGCTGTCGGCTGCATCGGGGGAATTGGTGGGGTTTCTGGGCGCGCTGAACACGGGCACCGAGCTGCCGCTCTACCCTGCAAACACCTACGGCTTTTTGTCCGTCAATGTCGCCAATACCCGGGTGACGTTTCATGGCGATCATTTCGAGCTCTCTGAAGGCGTCGTGGGGCATCGCTACGGCAAAAGCTTCACCATCGGGGAATACTCCGAAGGCACCTCCTGCACCATGTTCGACATGCTGAACCTGCCGGTCGACATGATCGTGACGCACTCCTTCACGCCGATCAATTCGAACCTCATGGCCGGCCGCATCAAGCGGCAAAAGCGGCAGATGCAGGCGAGCCAGGACGCGGCCCTCTCACTCCTCGAAGCCCTCGACATCGCCGCCGATGATCTCGAGGCCAAGCGCCAGAGCTTTGGCGAGCACCACATGGTCGTGACGCTTTTCTGCGACACGCTTGACGAGCTGCAGATGCTGAGCGCCGAGATCGTGAATGCTGCCGCGACCGAGGGCGTGAAGGTGATTGCCGAGCGGGTCGCGGCCAAGGCCCATTACCTCAGCCAGCACCCCGGCAACCAGCCAAAACGCGTCCGCGCCAGCGCCGTCACCAACCGCAACTTCGCGGATTTTGCGGCCTTTCACCGGACACAGCTCGGCAAACCTTCTGAGAAAACACCCTGGGGGAAGGTCATCACCTATCTGCCCACGCCGGAGCAGAGCGCCTACCGGTTTTCCTATCACGAGCAGGGCGCGCCCGACAAAGAACCCACCAGCGGGCACACCCTGATCATGGGGCGGCCCGGGTCGGGCAAATCGGTGCTGTCCGCCTTCCTGATGACCCAAGCCCGTCGCGCAGGGGCGCGGATCTTCGTCTTCGATTACCGTCTTGGTATGGAGATGGCGGTCCGCGCGAATGGCGGGCGCTACGCGTCCCTGAACGCCGGTCAGCCCACGGGTCTCAATCCGCTCTGGACCGAGACCGATGCGCGCGGCACCGCCTGGCTCTCGGATTGGCTCACAACCCTGCTCTACCGCGCCGACAAACCCCTGACCCCGGCGCAGACCAACCGCATACAGGAGGTCGTGCGCCAGAACGCGCAGGCCACAAACCCGGCCCTGCGGAACTGGCGGGATTTCGCATCGCTTTTTGTGTCCACCGATGATGGCGGCGATCTGCACCAGCGCCTGCTCGAGTGGACCGAAGACGGCCGCTACGGCTGGATCTTCGGGCAGAGCCTCGAGGACACGTTTTCGCTCAAGGGCGATGTCGTGGGCTTCGATCTGACCGGCATTCTCGACAGCGAGGCCGACAAGGAGCGGATGGCGGTTCTCTCCTATCTTTTCCGCCGGGTCGAACGGGAGATCGAGGATCGCCGCCCCACCATCATCGTGATCGACGAGGCCTGGAAGGCCCTCGACAACGCGTATTTCGCCGAGCGGCTATCGAACTGGCTGGTGACCGCGCGCAAGCAGAACACCGTCGCGGTGATGATGACGCAATATGCCAGCCAGCTTGAGCGCACCCGGACCGGCAAGACCATCGTCGAAGCCGTTCCGACGCAGATCCTGCTGCCCAATATCCGCGCGCAACCTGCGGACTACGCCATGCTGAACCTTACGGAGAAGGAGCTCGACGTCCTTCTCAACACGGGCAGCAACAGCCGCCTCGCACTGATCCGCGACGATCAGGGCTCAATCGTGGTCGATGCCGATTTGAGCGCCCTTGGGCCCAATCTCACCATCCTCGGCGGCATGGAGAAAGGCGAGGCGCTCGTCGGCGCCGATTACCGCGACCGCCCAGATTTTTGGAGGCTTTCATGATCCGTATTCTTATCGCTTTGGCTGCGCTCGGCGCGCTGGCCTCCTGCACCCAGTATCGGGAGCCGCAGGCCAATTGCTTCACGTTCCTTGCGTCCACAGCACCCATCGCGCCTGATTGTGACTTCACGCCCCTTGGCACCCCGGAGGGGGACATTGAAGTCTAGCCTGCCTCATATCCTCGCGCTTTGCCTGCTGCCAGGTCTCGCCTTGTCTCAGGGCGTGCCGACCAATGACAGTGGGCTGACCGCGCGTGACATCGTCGAGACCGGCGATCGCGAGGCTGACTTGGCCGTTCAGGCGGACAAGCTTGCCGTGCGCGAACTCATCGCCGAGATCGAACGGGAGCAGCTGGAAACCCTGCAACGCATCCTCGATGCCCAGACCAGCTTCGGCGGTCAGGGCCTGCCTGCCATGGTCTCGGGGCTGGAAAGCGGCAGCGGGGATCCAGCCCGCTCTGTCGAGGCGGTCTATGGCACGGGTGACATTGATCCCAATCCCGGCGGTGCGCAGAAGTTCGGGGATGCGGCGGAAAACATCGAGCAGCTTATTATCCGCGTGGCTCAGGAGACCAGCGGCTTTGCGGGTGTTGGACGCGCGGGCCTCTCCCCGGTCCAATGGCGCGCACTCCTTCAGGCGCTCATCTGGCAAGAAAGCCGGTTCACGATTGGCGCCCGCTCACCCGTCGGCGCCTATGGCCTCACCCAGATCATGCCGGGCACCGCCAGCGATCTCGGCATCAACCCGGAATACTATGACAGCCCCTATCTGCAGGTGCATGGCGGCGCGCGCTACCTCGCGACCCAGCTCAACACATTCGATGGCAACATCATCAACGCCCTCGCGGCCTATAACGCCGGATCCGGCCGGGTGTTCGAGTATGGCGGCGTTCCGCCCTTTCGCGAGACCCAGCACTACGTCCAGGTGATCCCCGAACGCTATAACCTCTATTTGACCCGTATCGGCGGGATCGAAGCGCTTGGCACGATCGACCCCGCGCTTCTGGCCAATGCCAACCTCTCAATCACGGGTCATGGGGCGGCCTTCTATGGCAACAACTCGCCCGCCGCGATCAGGCAAGCCGCCCTGCGTATTGCGGATATCGTCGAACGGATTTCCGAAACCGAGGACGTGCAGGAGAGCGTCGCGCTCAACACCTATGCCCGCGCCGAACTGGTGCGTCTCGTGGCCGCCCGCATCCGGCTTCAGGCCGCCCGCACCCGCGTGCTCTCCGCCGAAGAGCTGGCCCAGGCCAGCGCCCGCATGGCCGAAGGCGCGTTCATGGATTTTACGATCAGGGAGATTGAATAATGGGACATCTGCTCTTGAGGACAGCTTTGGCCACGACACTTGGCGTTGGCTTGCAGTTCAGCGCCCTACCCCCTGCCGCAGCACAAGGTGTACCGGTCGTCGACACCCAGAACATCGCGCAAAACATCCAGCAACTGCGGCAGATGATCGAAGACGAGATCCTGCAAAACGAGCAGCTGACGCAGCTCCGCGAACAGCTCGGCCTTCTCACGGACCAACTCGCGGAGCTGCAAAGAACCTACGAGGCCCTCACCCGCCTCGCCGAGCTTCCAGAAATCATCCGGACGGAAATGGAAGACGAGTTGAACGGTCTGCTCGACCAAGAGTTCGGGGACATCCTCGCCACGATTGAAGCGATCAAGACTGGGGATTTCTCGGGCCTCTCGGGCTCCGGCGCAGGCGAGATCGAAACCCAGATGGACCGGGTGCTGGCCGATCTCGGCTTCGATGAAGACACGCTCTCGGAAATGGCCACCAGCGGCAATCCGGGCGCGAACCGCGTGGCGACGCAGGCCACCACCGGCGCCCTGGTCTCGGCCGCGGCCCAGAACAGCTATGAGGATGCCGGCCAATCGCTGGAACGGGTCGACCGCCTGGTCGGGCTGATCGATGACATGGACGAACTCAAGGAAAGCATCGATCTCAACACGCGTGTCACGGCGGAACTGGCGATCGCGCTTGTCGCGATGTGGCAGCTCGAAGCGGTGCAGACCGTGGGCGACGGCACCGGCGGTGTGATCGATGCCGCCACCATCGCAGAGGAGCAGCGCTTCATGGACTTCACGCTGCCGGATCTGCGCGCAGACTGACTTGGGGTGTAACGCGTGGCGACTGAACAAGAAATCATCGAGGAAGAACTGGTCTACGGTGCCCTGCGCCGCGAACGGCTCTGGCAACGCCTTGGCCTGATGGGCCTTGTCTTCGGTATCATCGGCTGTCTGAGTGCCGCGGCTGTCTCGATCCTCGATGTCGACCCGCCCCCCGTCGTTGTCCCCTATGATCCCGCCACCGGCTTTGCACTCCCCGAAGCCTCGGTGGGCGCCTCCTCGGTGACCGCCAACCAGGCGATCATCGAGGCGGAGGTGTTCCGCTATGTGACCGACCGGGAGGTCTATAACCAGCTCGACAACGATCTGCGCATCCGCAGCGTCCTGCGCCGCTCGGACGGAGCTGCCGAGAGCGGGCTGCGCCAGATCTGGAACAGCGCCAACGAGAATTACCCGCCGACGATCTATGGCCCCAATGCTCGGCTCGACGTGGAAATCCTCAGCATCAACCGGATCGGAACCAACCGCGCGACGGTCCGCCTGCGCAAGCGCCTGACGTCCATTAACGGCACCCAGACCGGCCTCTTCACCGCCACGCTTCTCTTCGAGTTCCGCCCGGAGACCCGCCGCTCCATCGATGAGGTCTGGACCAACCCCTTCGGCTTCACGGTCCTCGAATATTCCGTCCGCTCCGACAGATTGGAGAATTGAATTTGTACCCAGTTCGACTTTTCATATTGCTGATTGCCCTGTTGCCCGGCCTTGCTTTCGCCGAAGCCATCCCGCGTGGCGGGCCCAATGACAATCGGGTGCGGCTGGCAACATATCAAGAAGGTCAGGTCTACCGCCTCAGCGTCTCGCTTACCCATGTCACCACCATCGAGTTCGGGGAAGGCGAGAGCATCCGCTCGATCATCGCGGGCGACACGGAAGGCTTCGAGATCGATGGCGTGCCCGGAGGCCAGGCATTTGCAATCAAGCCCGTTGCGCGCGGTGTCCATACCAATGTGACCGTCTACACGAACAGGCGCAGCTACTATTTCAACGTCCAGGAGGTCCGCAGCCCGACCTTCTACGTCGTGCAGTTCCGCTATCCGGACGACGCTGCGCGCCCGACCCGGGCCATCGCGGCCCAAGCGCCGAACTACAATTACGGCGCCAGCGCGCGGACCGAGTTCACGCCAACGCGCATCTGGGATGACGGGACGTTCACGTATTTCGCGTTTCCAAGAAACGCGCCTGTGCCCGCGATCTTCCGCTACGCGGGCGGCCGCGAGCGCACGGTCAACACGCAAACTCCTGAAGACGGCGTGATCCGCGTCAGCGGCGTGAACCGCCAATGGGTCCTGCGACTTGGCGAAGAGGTGGTCTGCATCGAGGCGATCCCGCCCGCGGAGGCCACCTCATGAGCGATACCGAGAACACCGAGCTGGAAAAGCGCCTCGCCGCCCTTGAGAAAGGCAGTGCCCGCGCCCCCATAGCGGCGCAGCGCCGGTCGCCCCTTCTCGCGCTAATCGTGATCCTCGTCATCGGCGCGGGTGGTGCCCTGCTTTATCTCCTCTCACAGCCCGACGAAGAGGAAGCCTTGCCGACGGCCACCCCGGACGTCTTCCAAAACGAGGGGGACGGCTTTGGCGCCATCGAGACCTTGCCCCCGCCCGAGCCCGAGGTTGTGTTCGTCGGACCAGACCCCGTCGAGCCCAACGCGGAGCTTCTGGCGCAGATCACCGCCCTGCAGGCCCAGATCGAGGAATTGCGCAACGCCCCTGAACCAGTTGTCGAGGAAGACACCGCCGCCGCAGAGGCAATTGACGCGCTGACTGCTCAGATCGCGGCGCTACAAGCCGCCTCGGAAGCCGCACAGCAACGATTTCAGGACGAACTGACGGCGCGGGATCGCAGCCTTGAGCAACTCCGCATGGATCTGGAACTGGCCCAACTCGAGGCCAGCCGGCCCCAACCCGCCCCAGCGGGCCCCACGGAAGATGAGCTGCGCGCACGCGAGCAAGAGCGACTGCGCCGCGAGGAAGAAGCCCGGCGCATGGCCGAGCTGGAGCGCCGCGCCACGGAGGAACGCGCCTTCCAGGAGCGGCGCATCGCCTCGCCCACGATCGCATTTGGCGGCCCATCCGGCGCCGCCGAGACGGAACTTGCGCAGCGCAGCTTCGGCGAGGTGACGGATTTCGTGCTGAACGGTGCGTTGCCCTCCACCGTGACGCAGGCCGAGGTGATCGCCAATCCCTCCAACACCATCGTGCAGGGCACCATGATCCAGGCCGTCATGGAAACCGCCCTCGACAGCTCACTGCCTGGCCAGACCCGTGCCGTTGTCTCCGAAGATGTCTACAGCGTCGATGGCGCGCGCCTTTTGATCCCCCGTGGCTCTCGCCTTATCGGACGCTATCGCTCCGGCGTCGATATCGCGCAGCGCCGCGTCACCATCGCCTGGGACCGGATCATCCTGCCTGACAATCAGACCGTCCAGATCAGCTCCTTCGGGGGCGATGAATTGGGCCGCTCCGGTGTCACCGGCTTTGTGGACACACGCTTTGCCGAGCGTTTCGGGTCGGCAGCCCTGATCTCGCTGATTTCGGCCGCACCAAGTGCCGCCGCCTCCGAGGTCCAGGATGAGACTGCCGCCGACGTTCTCGAAGACGTAGGCGATGATCTGGCAGATGCCACGGACAGCGTCATCGGCGATTACCTCTCTATCGGCCCCGTCATCTATGTCGACCAGGGCGCCCGCGTCACGGTCATGGTCGACCGCGATCTGGAGATATTCTGAGCCCATGTCGCTGAGCTATCTCGAAACCTCGCTCGACCGGATCGACGCCGCCGCCCGCGACGATGTCATCGAGATCTGCATCAACCCTGATGGCACCTGCTGGGGCGAATTCCAGGGCGATCACTTCATGCGCGCGCTGGATCAAAGGCTGACGGGCGTTCAGGTCAGGGACCTCGGCAACCAGATCGCCTCATCGGCCAATACCACGATGAGCAAGGACCGCCCCATCGTCTCGGTTTCGATCACCTACAAGGGGCGCCCGATCCGCGCACAGGTCATCACCCCGCCCGCCGTGCTCTCGGCCATGTCGATCAGCCTGCGGTTCTTCTCAAGCCTGCCACTCGAGGGCATTGCGCTCGATTTCCTCTACGGAAAAGAGCGCAAGCTCGAAGACCTGCGCGTCGAAAAGAAACGCGCCTTGCGTTCGGTGGTGGCTGCGGGCGTGATCGATGATGCGCTGGTCTTCTGCGTCGAGAACAAACTCAACATGATCGTCTCAGGTGGCACCTCCACCGGCAAGACCGTCGCCGCACGCAAGATCCTCTCTCACGTAAGGGCCGAGGAACGCATCGTCACCATCGAAGAAGCCGCCGAGCTTTTGCCGACCCAACCAAATGCCGTGACCCTCATCGCCAATCGCGACGCAGAATTCCAGACCGCCGATGTGCTTCTCACCGCCACGCTGCGCATGCGCCCCGACCGGATCATCTTGGGCGAGGTGCGCGGCAAGGAGGCCATGACCTTTCTGGAAGCCATCAACACCGGCCATGGCGGCTCGATGACCACGCTGCATGCCGAAACCCCGCAATTGGCCGTGCAGCGGCTTGCGATCGCAGCACTGAAGACCGAGATCCCGATGACCTATGCCGACATGATCCAGTACATCGAGAACTCCATCGATGTGATCATTCAGGCCGGCCGCCATGACGGCAAACGCGGCATCACCGAATTCTACCTCCCCGGCGCAACTGAGATTGGAACTTCTCCATGAAGACCTTTGAATACAATATCCTGTCCTTTCCCATGACCCGCAAAACCAGCCTTGCCGACATGCAGATCTGCCTGAACGAGAAGGGCGCAGACGGCTGGGAGGTGGTGTCGATCAGCTCCTCGGAATTCGCCAATGTAGGACACACGGTCTTCCTGAAGCGTGAAACCATAGCCACCGGAGCCACGGCATGAGGCAAGCGCGCTGTACCCTTGTGCTGGCGGCGCTGGTCCTGGGACTGACGGCCGCCCCCACTTTCGCCGAGCGCAACTTGGTGCCGACCCTCGAGCGCAGGTTCACCGTCTGCCCGGACCGGCCCGCCGAGCCCGTCTGGATGCAGGAGATCCCCCTGCGCCAAGCCTATCAGCGGGTTCTGGTTCAGGACATCTATCGCGCCCAGAATCTCGAGCGGGTCGTCGAGATCGGCAACTGCGACTGCGCGACCCGGTTCCCGTCCTGGGACGCGGCCGAGGCTGTCTTTCGGGAGAGGTACGCGAACGACGAACGATGGGAAATGCTCGAAGCCTCCGACGCCTACAACCGCCGCGCCAACGCCGCCCGAACTGCCGCCAAGGCCATCTGCGACGCCGCAGGTAATTGGTAAGGCAGCGCCGCGATGAGTGTCGTCACCTATTTCGTTGAAACCTCCCAAGCCTATCTCGACACCGCCGCTGAGACCCAGTTTGGTGCGGTTGCGGGAACGGTCGGCACGCTCCTGGTTTTGGGGACAACGCTGGTGGTGATCCTCGTCGGAATCAACATGATCTATCAATACCGGGCCATGGATGGGCACACAGCCTTCTGGCTCGCGGTCAAGATCGGGCTCATCGGGATATTCGCGACCAATTGGATGCAGTTCAACGCGTTCTCGTCAGCCATTCTCTATGGGATCGACAGTATCGCGGGTGCGCTGGTAGCCTCCGTCGGCGGCGGCAGTCCGGGGCCCTCTGGAACTTTCGCCGAAGAATTCGACCGGCTGATCGCGGAACTGGGCAACTATTTGAACGCTGCCGGGTCCGAACTGAACTGGATGGCCGGCGCCATGCTCGACATCGTCGGTGTTCTTCTGCTCTCAATCCTCGGCGGAATGGCCGCCTTCATCCTCGTGGCCTCCCGCCTGATGATCGCGCTCCTAATCGGGATCGCCCCGGTGATGATTTTCCTGACCCTCTTCGAGGTCACCAAGGATTATTTCGCGCGCTGGCTGTCCGCGCTGATCTCCTTTGCGCTATACCCCATCGTCGTCGCAGGCGTGTTCGCAACGATCACAGGCGTTTCCTCCGCGCTCATCGGTGAACTAGGCGATCCCGAAGGGGCCTCAAACATCGGCGCGCTCATCCCCTTCTTCATGATGGTGCTCATGGCCAA
The DNA here is from genome assembly GCF_002080415.1 of Roseovarius mucosus. Classification (NCBI taxonomy): domain Bacteria; kingdom Pseudomonadati; phylum Pseudomonadota; class Alphaproteobacteria; order Rhodobacterales; family Roseobacteraceae; genus Roseovarius; species Roseovarius mucosus. Next base: position 58,119 of record NZ_CP020475.1, read on the forward strand.
GGGCTTCATTATCGCCACGCCCTTCATCGTCCGCGCGATCTCCGGCAACATCATGATGCCCGCCCTCTCCGGTGGCCTCGGCGGCGGCTACAGCTTTGCCCGCGCCGCCATGGGAAGCCAGCAGGCCTACAATCGCTACCTCATCGGCGGGGCCAGTGGCGCAGAATACGCAGCCCTCAGGGCGCGGCAGTTCTTTGGCGTGCAGCAAATGCCAGTGCGGCAAGGCATGGGACAGACGGGTTCCGGAGGCGGCACAGGATCCGCAGACTCGGGATCAAAAATGCTGGCGCAGCTGGCGAGACTGGGACGGCTTGGGCGACGGTGACGGCCCACAGCTGCCGTCCATCAGTAGGACTGATGCTGCGCCGCAGCTTCTCTAGACCGGCCATTCGTGCGACGTGCAGCATTTTTGGGATCCAAGTGGCGGCGATGCGGGACATAGATGCCGGTCGCTTATCTCCGCCTTGCCGATGCTATCGGCCCACTGCGGACCTTCAAGATAGCGCAGCACGCCTCGGCTGAGACGTCAATCAGCCTGACGAAATGAGCTGGGATCTACGGCTGCTCCCAGCTAATGGGGAGTCCGAGAATCTGTTGCTGCACGGCACGTCACCCAAGTATTGGCACTTATGCCTTTCGACAGTAACTGTGAACGAAACAGGAACCCGATGGGGTCAAATGAAAGAATTAAACTTTCAAGGTTAGTTGCCTGTTTTGCCGGATCGATTCCGGCGAATTGCTCGCTCATCGGGTCTATCTGGGCGACCGCATCCTGGCCTTCCTCGACCTACATCCGATCCGCGCAGGCCATGTGCTTGTCATTCCCAAAGCACATCATGTCTGGTTTGAGGGCCTGCCCGAGGATCAGGAAACGCGGCTTACCAGCCGCGCGCAACGTTTGGCGAAGCGGATGAAATCGATATATGGGGTTAAGCGCGTAGCGCCATCTCTTTCGCCGGTGTACCGCTGTTGCGGCGCATTGTCAGGCGCGCATCGAAGGCGCCTGTCGATGCCTTCGATGGTAATGTTCCGGCTTTCTATCGGTGTGTCCCGGCCGGGGCGCGCGACTCGCCCCGCCAGAATTACAGTGAAGCGTTACTCTGCCAATTCAGGCTTTGGGGACAGTTCCTCTGGCGATTTGGCCGACATGCCCAAAGCCTTGGCAACACCTTCGCCATAGTTTCGGTCGCAGCGCGTACAGTTGTCGATGTGACGCTGCTTTATGAAATCAGGAGCATCGCCCATGTTTCGCCCGGTGTTTTCAAACAGAACCTGTTGTTGTGCCGGTGTCATCAGTTGGAAAAGCTTGCGGGGCTGCGTGTAATAATCGTCGTCATCCTCGCGGAAATCGAACATTGCGGCGTTTCCGTCAATCTTGAGTGGCGGCTCCGCGTATTCGGGCTGATCGACCCATTGGCCAAAGCTGTTCGGCTGATAGTGCGGCAGCCTGCCGTAGTTGTCATCCGCCCGCCCAAGGCCATCTCGGTGGTTGCTCATGACCGGACATTTGGCGGCATTGACTGGCACCTGCTGGTAATTCACACCCAGTCGGTAGCGCTGTGAGTCCGGATAATTGATCAACCGCGTCTGAAGCATCTTGTCGGGCGAAACGCTGATTCCCGGCACGAGGTTCGATGGCGAGAAAGCGGCCTGCTCGACATCTGCGTGATAGTTTTCCGGATTGCGGTTCAGTTCGAATTCGCCGACTTCGATAAGTGGGTAATCTTCCTTGTACCAAACCTTGGTCAGGTCGAACGGATGAACGTGATAGGTTTCTGCCTCGGCTTCGGGCATCACTTGTACATACATCTTCCAGCGCGGAAAATCACCGCGTTCGATCGCATCAAAGAGATCGCGCTGATTGCTTTCGCGGTCATCGGCCACAACCGAAGCTGCCTCTGCGTCAGTCAGGTTTTCAATGCCCTGTTGGGTCCTGAAATGCAACTTCACCCAGAAACGCTCACCGGCGTCGTTCCAGAAGCTATAGGTATGGCTGCTGAACCCGTGCATGTTCCGGAAACTTTTGGGAATGCCGCGATCAGACATCACCACCGTGACCTGATGCAGGGCTTCGGGCAGAAGCGTCCAGAAGTCCCAGTTGTTTGTCGGGGAACGCATGTTGGTCCGTGGATCGCGTTTGACGGCCTTGTTGAGATCCGGGAATTTCTTGGCATCCCGCAAGAAGAACACAGGGGTGTTGTTACCCACCATGTCCCAGTTACCTTCTTCGGTGTAGAATTTGAGCGCAAAGCCGCGAATATCCCGCTCGGCATCTGCCGCGCCGCGTTCACCCGCCACAGTGCTGAAGCGGGCGAACATCTCGGTCTTCTTGCCAACTTCACTGAAAATTTTGGCGCGTGTGTAGTGGGTGATATCGTTGGTCACGGTGAACGTGCCGAACGCACCGGACCCTTTGGCGTGCATGCGGCGCTCCGGGATGACTTCGCGCACGAAATTCGCAAGCTTTTCGTTGAGCCAGATATCTTGCACCAACACGGGCCCACGTTTCCCTGCGGTCATTGAGTTCTGGTTGTCGACCACCGGAGCACCGAAAGCCGTTGTCAGGTGGGACACCGGACATTTACCCTTGTTTAAGACATCATCTGACATGGCCGTTCTCCCTCAAATAATGTGAATTTCCATGACACTTTAGAATGAGCATCAGGATTAATAAAGCGATGATGATGGAATAACAAAAACCACAGCCTGTAAAGTCGGTGGCCTCCTTCGCGTTAGTGGCCGCTCAAATTCTAAAAACTGCGCCTTGTACTGCGAGTAATATGCCTCAGTTCCCGTCGTAGCGAAGGTCGGCTTCCCACCCTTCGAGACCGATGCTGCGCCATTGATAAAAGAGAAGTATGGGCTCCAAGCCGACTTGCGGCGGTGCAGCATTGGGTTCTGGGCCATCATCGCCCCTGAGAGGTTGAACCGATGACCGCTGTCAGCCCAGAGCAGACCGACAGTCCTTGGTTCGAATTTGCGATAGCTGCCCTTCACCGCGCAGTTGGTGAACTGGTACTATGCGGACGGAGCGGTCGTTTGCCTTGCTGTTGTGAGAGGCCGCTTAGTGTCACCGTGGCGGACATTAATTGAGAGCCGGATTTAAGAACTCTCCTTGCTTTGTCGGGCCGCGGCCTGGACGAACGCAGTGGGAGATCGGCCGAGCATCTTCGCGAACATATTGGAGAATGCCCCGGGGCTCTCGTATCCCAGTTCCAATGCCGTCCAGGTAACGGAGCGGCCGGACAGGAGCAGTGGGAGCGCCGCCATCAGGCAGGCATGTTTACGCCAGACTCCAAAGGATAAACCGGTCTGCTGCCGGAACAGGCGCGTGAAGGTGCGCTCGCTGCAATTCAGCCGCTTGGCCCAGTCCGCGGGCAGGCTGTGGATGTCGGGTTTACCGAGGAAGTCCCGGCACAAGTTGGCCAATCGAGTATCCCGAGGCATGGGCGCAAACAGTGGCAGCGAAGACGCACGCTGTAGTTCATGCAGCAGTAACTCGGCGAGCGCCCCGTCACGCCCGTTTTCGTCATAGACCGCGGGCAGATCCGCGGACGCCATGAGCAGGTGATGCAGGAGCGGCGTCACGATCAGAACTTCGCAGGTCCGGAAGGTCCGCGGGGCAGCTTCGGGCTCGATATACAGGCTGCGAGTGCTAACGCCGTTCATGCGGACCCGATGGCACTTTCCGGCAGGCAACCAGACGCCGCTATAGGGCGGCACCATCCAGGTGCCGTCGCCGGTCTCGACTTCCATCAACCCCGTCATCCCGTACAGGAACTGGGCACGGCGGTGGGTGTGGAAATCGAGCAACGCGCCGGGCCTGTAATCTGTGCCGATGGCCAGAACGGGTCTGGGGACCTGGTCGACGTCCGCAAGAGCAATATTCCGCACATTTCCTCCCGCGTGGCCGAAACAAGTAGATTGTTGTCTGATTGTCGAAAGACTGCAAGTGCGCGCAGAGATATCCGTTCCGAGATCGCGCAACCTCGGGAGAATTCCAGTGTACGGCGTCTTGCTTATCTGCGGCGGCTTGGCCGGCGTTACCACGGTCCTGTTCGGCTTCGGCGGCGGCTTTGTCGTGGTCCCCCTGATGTACATCACGCTGATGACCACGCACGGACCAGCCAGCATCGCGGGCGCGGCCGCCATGCATATCGCGGTTGCCACCTCGACCGCGTTGATGATCTTCGCCGCGTCCTTGTCGAGCTGGCGCCACCATCAAAGGCGCACCATTGACTGGGGGCTGGTACGCCCGTTGGTCGGCTACATTGCCCTCGGCGCCGTGCTGGGGGCCGCGATGGCAATGTCGTTGGACGGCGACTGGGTGCGCCTGGCCTTCATCGTCTATCTGGGCCTCACGATCGCGGATGCGATCCTGCGGCCAGGATTCCTGCATCACGCAGGTGGCCACGTGCGCCCCATGGGTCGCGGCGTGACGGCGTTCGCTGGCACCGTTATCGGTAGTATCGCAACACTGCTGGGCGTAGGCGGAAGTGTTATGACTGTGCCGCTCATGCGTCGGAGAGGGGCAAGTATGACCACAGCCACGGCAATGGCCAATCCGCTGTCCCTGCCAATGGCGATCACGGGAACTCTGACATATGTCATCTTGTCGGCTAACCAGGCTGCTCTCGGGCCCTGGTTCGCCGGTTTCGTGGACCTGAAGGCGTTGATTGTACTCGCGGGTGGATCCTGGCTTGGTATCGGTATTGCGTCCCGTTGGATCGGGCGCATTCCGGATCGCATTCATGCGGGGGTGTACCTGGTACTACTGTCTGGTGTCTTCGTAACGATGCTCGTGATACCTTGATTTTTAATCTTTCAAGGATTTTGGACCTTCGTTAACGCGAACGCTGAGACAAATGTCGCTATTGAAGCGAGCATTTTTTGGCGACGGGCGCTCTCTGCATACTTCCGCCATTGGTTCACGTCGCGGCATTCGGTAAAATGGGCTCGGACTTGCCCCTCGCCGCGCTCGGCCCGAAGGTCGGCTGTCGGAAATCTGTCGGGATTTGCAACGCTCACTTCCTGCGCATTGCTGACCTTGGTGCTTGGTGCAGCATGGTGGGGCGTTGAACCTGAGCGCTTTATGGCCGCTTTCATGTGTTTGACAGTGTGCCTTCGCATGTGCAGCGAACTCACACTTTCCGTCCTCCCCGACAAACAGGCGATGTCCGCCACCCTATCGCGCAACCAGCCTTTCACCATCCTCCTCTCGCAGCATCGCTTCCATTTCGTCCAAGCCATCGACTGCAGAGCGCATCTGCGCCTCATCAGCTACGCTCGCAGCTTCAGAATCCGCGACGCCGCTGCCAAAATCCATCTCCATCTGGCGCTGTTCCTCGGCGATGACGGCTTGAACGACAGGCGCGGTCTTCTTTGGAGCGGCGTCGGCTTGGCCTGACGGTTGACCATCGCCAGCCTGGCTCGCCCTCTCCACATCGGCTTCTGTTCCCCCTGGCCCATCCGACGGCGGCGTCATCGGCATGGCGCGCACACTCAGCGGCAGCGTGCCTTGCGATCCCCCTCCCCCCGGCTCTGGAAACGGCAATTCACCCGTCTGCGCCGCGTGGACCGCCTTGAACAGCCGGTCGTCAAAATACTGAATCCGCTTTGCACGGACCGGCATCTGCGCATCGATCACCATGACGATCTCATCGAGCGGCAGGCGGCGCGCCTCGTCTTCAGGGAGCAAGGAGCTTTCTTCGGTCCGGGTCGACTGGCTGCGCCCTTCAAAGGGGTTCTTGCCGATAGACTGGGAGCGCGTGATGACGGTCTTCGTGGTCTTGCCGACCGCCTTGCTCAGCTCCTCGACGGTTTTTTCATCCGAAGGCGTCAGATAGAGCTTCACGCCGGCATTGCCTTGCAGGGCGCGGCGGGTGTTCTCGCCGTAGATTTCATCGAGGGCGGGAATGGTTTGCGTGACCACGGCCAGGTGACCGCGATAGGTGCGCAGGGTCTCGATGCTCTCGACCACGATGGGCATCTTGCCGAGACGGTTGAACTCGTCGAGCATGATCATCACTGGCCAGGGCTCGTCGGGCCCGGGGTCCTTTTCCTGCATGGCGGAAAGGAGATCGGAGAAGAAGAGCCGGATCAGCGGCGCGAGGGGTTTGACCATCAGCGGCTGGACCACGAGATAGACCGAAAAAGGCTTCTTGCGGATCGTCCGGAAATCAAAATCCGAGACCGCAGTCGCCTCATCAATCGCCGGGTTCTGCCACTGGTCCAGCCCCGAGGTCATCAGGAGCGAGACGTAAGAGGTCAGCGTGTCGTTGTTGGTCGAAGCGAGCCTTGTGAAAATCAGCTTGGCCGCCCTGTTGTCGACCTCATGGCCCCGCGCGAAATACTCCTTCTGCTTGTTCCCGCCCGAGGCGGCGATGCGGTAGATCTCGCCCAGGGTCGGACGCTTGCGCTGGAACGCCAGCAGGCCTGCTGCCACAAAGAGATCGATCCCGCCCTTGAGCAGCCCCTGCACCCGGTCATTGTCGCTTTGCAGGAAGAGCGTCGCCAGGAGCTGCAATTCCATCTGCTGGCGCGCGGGATCTTTCAGCTCAAAGATGCGCAGGAGCGGGTTGTAGCGATGCGTGCGCTTGCCCTCCCAATCGGTGGGGGCAAAGCGATAGACCTTGTCGCCCTGGGCTGCGCGATGCCGGGCCGTCGCCTCGAAACATTCGCCCTTCACATCGAGCGTCACGGCGGAGCCTTGCCAGGTCAGCAGGTTCGGAATGACAAAGCCCGTGGTCTTGCCGCGGCCCGTGGGGGCCACGATCAGCGCATGGGGGAAGACCTTGGAGCAGATGTAGTTGGCGCGGGAGCCCGGCGGCCCCAGCTTGCCGAGGATGAACCCGGTCCCGGGCGCCCCGAAGAAGCCATTGGCCTTCATCTCGCGCGCGGTCTGCCAATGGGTCTGGCCAAAGCGTGTCAGAGCGGACCCCGAGAGGGCGAGGCTCAGCATCAGGCCGGCGGCGGCGAAGCTGCCGACGATCAGGTGAATAAGTTGGGCGTCCTCCGGGCGGCGATCGAGGATCGCCAGATAGTTCTGCGCGATATAGGCAAAGTCGATCTCGGCGCCGAAGCCGAGATCCTGGTAAGTCAGCACCACCGAGGCGATGGTATAGCCCATGGCCCCGGTCACCAGCGTCACAAGCAGGACGCCCGTGGCGATCCGCGCTTTTCCCATGGCGGCGCTCAATGGACCTGACCCCGCTCGGTCTCGCCATCCACGTCTGTCGCGCGGTGTTTTTCGTATTCGGTGTCGGCAAGATCATCGACTACCTGGCGCAAGGCCTCCGTATTGGCCGTCGCGGCATCGGATTGCAGATAGACCTTGGCGACATAGAGCCGGTCGAGGCGGTCCTCGAGAACCTTTTCCAGCGCATCGGCATCACCGGATGTGAGCCGCTCAAGTTGACGGTCATCCAGCACCCGCGCGATCTCGGTTCGGAAAGCGTCCCGCTCCGCCTCGGTCTCGAAAGGCGCGGACAACTCCCCCGCCCGCTCATGGTCCAGGACACGCGCAATCTCGTCTGCAAGGCGGTCGGCACGGTCAGACTGCGGCGCTGTTTCACCGCGGGCTGCGAGGAGTGCGTCGCGCGTGCCAGACCCGAGCCCGTCGCGCATCTCGGTTTCGCGGCGGACCTGATTGATGGCCTCCGTATCCCGGATCTCGACGACGGCCGCATAGGTCGCGCCGAGCCCGCGGGCGAGGTGGGACGGCATGTCCGGATAGCGCGCTCGTAAGTCATCCGTGACAGCATCTGCAACGGGCGTGCGGACGTCGCGTCCCTCCATGATCCGATCGACCTCGCGGGTGATCTCGCTGGCGCGGGCCGCATCGGTAATGGTCTCCCTGTAGGGCTCAGACCGGTCAATCACATCGCCAGGGCGTGCGAGCAGATCCGGGTGTGCCTCGAGATATGCGCGCTGCTCCGTCTCGATCCGGCGCTCCGCCCTTGAGACAACCTCCCAGTCCCGATCCTCGATCTGCTGCGCGGTCAGGCCGTCTGCGCGCATCTCCTGACGGATTGTCCCTTCCATCGCCCGCACCGCGCCCTCATGATAATGGAACTGCTCGCTGACCGCTTCCATGACACCATCCCGGCGCAGCACGTTCTCGCGCTCCAACAGCGTGCCAAGTTCGACGTGCACATCGTTGAGAATGTCGCGCGCCTGCTCCAGATCGGCGCGGCGTTCGAGGTTCAGATCGCGCGCCTCAGCCACTTTGGAGAGATCATTGGCGATCCATTGATGCTCGAGCGCTGCATTTGAGGCGCCCGTCTCGATCCGGGCCACCACTTCCGATGTGCTGATCCCGGTGCCCCGTAGTGCCGCGTCAATGCGCGATCTCAGATCGGGCTCTGCCAGACGCTCGCGCTGGCTGGCGTCGATATTGGCTTCGGAATAGATCCCGCCCTTCGAGGGGGTGTCTGACAGCGTGGATGATCGCAAGCCGAGAGGCTGCATGTGCTGGACCTGCGTCTGGATCTCGATGAGGCGTTTTTCCAGCACGGGACGTTCCGCGTCAGACTTCTCGGCGATCATGCCCTGCACCCGCGCGAGCTTTTCCGCATAGAGGCTTCTCAGATCCTCGAAGCTTTGATCCTCGGCCATATACACATCTCCTGTTCGGTCCACCTGCCCGCCGCGCGCCAACACCTCGCCCGCGCGGAAGAGTGCCGCCGCAATATCCTCGCGGGCCTCCCGGGAGGCCTCCGCAGCAAGCGAATGGTAGACGGTTCTGGTGTTGACGATCTCCGCCAGCGTCCGGGTCAGGTCCTGCCCCACGCGTTCGCGCTCGCGGGGCGCGCGACCCTCTTCTTTCGCGGCGTAGACCTCGCTGGTGCGGGCTGGGTAATGCACAACCCCGCGATCCACCCGGCGCGTGGCTTCCAAGCGCACACCATACTTTTCTGCCTCCTCGACCATGGCGAGGCGGAAATCGTCATAGTTGAAGCGATGGTTGCGCCCCAGAAAGAAGAACTCGCCTTCCTGCGAGCGGCGGTTCAGCACCAGATGCGCATGGGGATGATCGCGGTCCTCATGCACTGCGATGATGTAGTCGAAATGCCCCTTATCAGTCTGGAAGAACCGCTCGGCCACATCCGTCGCGATGTCGCGCACATCCTCGCCCCGCGTACCGATAGGGAAGGACATGAGCATGTGGGTGGTCTGTCCGAGCTTGGGTTTGAAACCCGCATCCCACCGCTTGGCAAAGCGCTCGGTCAGGTCCTTGATGTCGCCCGCCTCGAGCTTCGCCTTGCCATCCAGGAACCCGCTCGAGTCGACGATATGGGTCGACTTCGTGGTGAGGTAATCGAGCTGGTTTGAGAGCTGCGATTTGGTATGCGTACCCCCGCCCCGGATCGCCTTGAAGACCGCTGGCCGATGCCCCGCAGCCGCGCGCGTCAGCTGGGTCTGCTTGGCCACGTGCAGCCCCTGCATCGAGCCCCGGACGCGGCTCCAGCCATCCCGGAAGACCTCGCCCGTGACGGCATGGACGGCATCATTCAGCCGCATGGGCAAACTCCCTCAGCGCGGCCGTGGCCTGCAGCTGCATCGCGTCACGACGGCGGCGCAGGAGCAAATCGATCTCGTCAGCAGAATCCAGGATGAACCGCGCCAGCCCGCGCATCTGCGCAAGGCGCAATTCGGTGAACGCGGCACTCGTGCCCCCCACGGCCCCCTGCCCCCGCCGGTTGGCCTGCGTCATCTGCTTGGCGATCTGCGCGACCCCATTGCCGACCTCGTGCAGAGAGGCGCGGTAGCGCGCCATCTCTGCTGCCATCTGCGCGTCCGGGACAAACACGCCGCCTGCCGCCTGAATGAGCCGCCGCAACCCCTCGGCACGGCTCTCGATTCCGGCTGTCGCAAGGACCTCGTCTAGCGCCGCCAACTCCGCAGCCGTGACCTTCACACTGACCGCTGCGACCGGGATCGCGGCGTCCGTCTGGCGCTCGGCATCGGCTTTCAAGACGTAGCGCACGGCGCGCGATGTGACCCCGAAACGCTCGGCCAGCTCAGACGTCGACACACCCTCCGCGGCCTCGCGGACGATCTGCATCTTCTCCGTCTCTGTCAGGCGTTTTGTTCGGGACATGCGGAAGAAAGACCCCCTATTTCCTGCCACCTTCCACCAAGGCTGCCCCTACCTTACGATAATATACCGATCTGTCAATTTTATACTTACGTCGCCTTCAGGCTCAGGCAGCCTTGGTGTCCGCTTCACGCCGCGGCCCGCAGGGACGCGGCTCTGCCGCCCTCACCACCGGGCGACCCACCTGTCCTAGGGGTCCCGTCCGCCAGCCCCGCCCGAGGGTCTGGCCGAACACCACGTGTTCGGACGGAACCGCGGGCGGGCGCAAACCCCACCGACAGGGCGGACAGGCAGGGTCAAGGAGGGCCAGATTTGGGCCCCCAAATCTCTGCCGCAAAAACCGGGAGGCCCTGGCCGATAGGTTTTTTGTGGATGGCCCCCTTGAGGCTGACAGGCCGGTCTATCGCGGCCTGGTCATTCCGGGCGGAGTGCGTCCGTTGAACGCGCAGGGACCGGCACCAAGGCGAGGTCGCTGCCGGCGATCACCCGCGCCGGTGTCGGCATCCCTGGTACAGGGATCGGGCCGGCCCAAGATCGTCCTGGGGCGGCCCATCCTCGTCAGAGGATTTAGTCCTGGGGATCTTTCGCGCTCGGTGGGAACATCACCAGCTCCGAGACCGCGACCGGGAAGTCGAGCTTGAGGCTGAAGAACTCCGATCCATCCCCGTTGCGGGTGTTGCGGAACATAGCACCCACGCGCTGAAAACGGGTGCGCTCCTGGCCATCGGTGTCGGTGAACTTGACGGGGACGGTGGCGACGTAGTGGTTGGTCATTTGGATATCTCCTTTTTGCGATGAGGATCACCCGGCACGGGGGCAAGAGGCCCGGTCGCAAGCGCAAATGCGGAGGGTCCGCGGCCAGCCGTGGAAGCCGTATTTGTGCTTGCCGAAGCGTGAGCTGAGGGAACGAACGGGCCGACCCCGTGCGATCCACATCTATAAGCAAAAAGGAGAGACCCGGATGGCCCTTGCCATCACGCAGCAGCCACCTTCCGCGTCCACGTCCCGCCGAGCCTGGCCGGTGTGCTGACGGAGCCCGCCCGCGTGGATGCGATGTTCCGAAACAAGCCCCGAGGGACGCGCAAGTCTTCAGCCTCAAGTGCGACGTCTCGACCCCTCGCGTCTTGCCCCACTGACGATGTGCGTGAGGTGCGCACCATCCCCAGCCCGCACCAATGCGGATGGACCGAACACTGACGGACCGGGTAGAGCGATGACAGTGCCGACCGCCGCAGCCTGTCGATCTTGCGTAACCGACCGCACGCACCATGAGACATGACGAAAGGGCCGCGCCAAGCGCGACCCCCTCTCTTCAATCCTGCGCAGTCTTCTTCGCCGGGTCCGCAACCCGCATGACCGTCAGACCTTTCGCTTCCGCCTTCTGCCCGAGGTTCAGCGCGACCCCGTTGCCGCCGAAGAGTACAACCCCCGTCGCCGCGAACTTGTCGTCCAGCATTTCGTCGTTGCACTTGAACGGTGCCGCCCGCCCGTGCGCGGACCAGCGCGGATCGAAGCGCGCCTGCGCGATCCCGCGTGCCCGGGCCCACCGGGCCGCAATCATCTCCGCACCGTGCTTGCCACCCTTGTGGCAGAGGAAGATCTCCTGGTTGCGGTTCTGCTTGATCCGTTCGCGAACCTTGTCGAGCGTGTTGAAGATCACATCGACATCGGTCCAGTCGGTGGCGCCTGAGACGATCAGGGGCACCCCCTCGACTTTCGACTTCTCGGCGGTTTCACGGTCGTGCTGTTCGAGGAGTTGCCGTGCCTCGAAGACCGCCCCGGTCTCTTGCGCCCTGACGCTTGCGCGCGACCCGGCTGCCGGGATGAAGGCGTGGCCCGTCTCGATCTCGTAGCATTCTGCCGCCGCCTCGCTCATCACCTCGATGGCGCTGACAATCTCGCGCAGCTGCACAAAGCGCGCCTGCGCCTCTTCGAGCGCGGTCTCGGCGATCTCCGATCCGTCGTGAGATTTTGCCAGCGCACCGATCTTGTCGGCGGTGCGGTCGACTTCCTTGCCGAGTGCCACCTTGCGGCGCTGCAGGATCGTCGCGAGCCCATGGGCCAGCGGTTCGATCTCTGCTTCAAGCCCGGTCCCCCGCAGCTGCCCGAGCAATACCTCGAAGCTCTCGCGGATGATGCGGTCGGTCAGGATGTGATCCTCGGGGATCGGGAGCTGTGCGTCCTTCTCGGTCAGCCCGAAAAGCTCGATGGTCTCGTAGGTGTTCGCGGTGTCGTAAGCCATGTCTGGTCTCCAGTGTTCAGTTGCAAGGCCACCACGTGAGTGTGGGGGCATGGCCGAATGTCTGGTTTCCGAATCTGCCCGGGTCAGGGACGGCGCAGCCGCCGGCTTGCCGGGCGCAAAAGTTTTCCGTGCGCAACACCCGACACACGCGCACCTTCACGCACGGGACCGCGCCGCACCACAAGCGGCGCCCTCGCCGAAAAGTTTTGCGATCCTTGACGCGGGCTGATTTGGGGGCCATCCGGAGGATATGCTTCTGCACTCATGTGTGTGTGTTTTGACGGTAGGTTTGCCCGACCCGAGCAGGCAAACGGCCCGACCGGACGCGGAAGACGGATGGAGCGGCGGGATCGTTTTGGCCTCGGGCCAAAACAGACCAGAGCGCAATCTGGCGGAGCGGCCGGGGAGGGACGTGCTCGCGAGGCGGGCAAACCGGGATGCCGGGTGCAACGCCGCGGTGAGGCCGCATGGCCGAATGCGCGACGGACCGAAGGGCCGTTCTCCCCTGCGACACGCGAAGCCGAGCTGGGGAGGCCGTTAGGCTTATGCCAAGGTTGATGTGCGGGCGACTACGCTGGCGACAATGGTGAATTACTTATCGCAGCATTCGACGTGATGGGCGGAGAGCCGACTGTGAGGGTGCGGCATTGCATGCGTAGAAAAGTGCTGATGCGGCCAGTCGACACACGAACCGTTACCGACGCAAACCATGAAAACAAGCCATGCAAAGTAGCCGGCATCGGCTTCGTCTGGGTCTGCAGACAAGGGCAAATCCCTGCGAGGTTCATCGGATAAAAAGGCAATAAACCTTGCATCAAGAAAGACTCCAACAGCCGAAGGGCTCGAATAAGGCCTATTTTGTTGAATCTTCAGCTTGAGGGTTCATCCGAGCTTTCAGCAAAAACCTCGCATAGGTACACTAGGTCCTGTATTTCAGATGGTACCGGTCAATGTCCCTGATGCGGGACATGCAGACTTCTTCTGCTGCGACAACCAATGTCTGTTCTGGAGTTGGGTGGCTGGCAGTTTTGGCGATCGAGGCATGAAAGAAAATCTTGTACAGCCGGGGCGCGCGCCCCTAAGGTAGTATATTGCATTGTCAAATATGAGAATGATTTCGATTGTCATATCGGCCAGATCCGGTGAAAATTACTCAAATTTGGGAGGGGTTCATGGCGAGAAAGTGCTTCTATAGCTTTTATTACAACGAAGACAATTGGCGAGTTAGCACCGTTAAGAACATCGGCGCGATCGAGGGGCAGCCGCTTGTATCTGCTAATGAGTTTGAGGAAATCAAACGCAAGGGCGATAAGGCTGTAGCTGACTGGATAGCTGGTAACATGGCCGGCCGGAGCACTGTCATTGTCCTAATCGGCACCAACACGGCGTCACGGAAGTGGGTAAAGCATGAAATTAAGTATGCCTTTGATAGTGGCAAAGCGTTGCTAGGCATCCACATTCATCGACTTCTGGACAGAAGCGGTAATACGAGCGCAAAAGGCGCCAATCCATTTGGTACTTTCACCGTCGGTACTGACAAGAAGCCCTTGACCAATTGGGCCAAGACATACGATCCGGCTGGGGTAGACAGCAAGGGCGTGTACGACACAATCAAAAACAACATTGAATCTTGGGTCGAAGAAGCTATCCGTCTAAGGGGTTAGGTAGCAGGCTGCGACGGAAAAGGCTGGCGAACGATATCTCGTTCGCCAGATGCTGTGGGTAGTTGCCCTCATTGTATTCGATCGCTGCAGCTGCACCGGTCGCTGGCACGGGCAGCACTAGGGCCTGTGGGTTATGCTCTCGAAAGAGCCGAGCTTCATCAAGGATGCCCTCCATGCCCCCGATCAGCACGGCTGCATCAAATTTGCGACTAGTCAGCATCTCAATGCGCATCCGCTCAATGCTGCGGCCCAGATCGTCAGGCACGGCCTCGGTGTACCGAACATCGGCAAAATCGTCATTTTCGCGCGGGAATTTTCCTAGGAAATAGGCGCTTTGATAGATCGAAATGCGGTCGCTGCCGAGCTTGGCCGTTTTGGCATAGAGCGACATCAAAGGAGTGATCGCTGGGTGGCCGCCAAAAGTGATGTGCCCTCGGGGCAGCACCACCTCCACCAGTGCGCGGATCGCTTCTCGTATTAGAAATACATCCGCAGTTTCAAAGAATTTGCGATCCCGGTTCGGTAGTGGGACGCTCGCGGAAAGGAAGATGTTGATCATGTCAGCAGTCCTCTGAGGGCGTCGGGTACGTCTGCGACTGAAATCGTCCTGATTGGTAGATGCCCATCGAGCCACCTTAAATGCCTGACCCAATTTTCATGGAGTCCTCGGCTATCATAAATAGCCCAGATTGGAGCGTCGGCAGCCTTGTGTTCGGAAATTGCGTCAAAGATGGTGTTGATCCGGTCAGAAGTGGGGCGGCCCACGGCAGGCACCACCGCTAAAGAGCTACCGTTCTGGAGGAGAACAGAAATCCAGCGTTCGGGTTGAACAGTCGGTTCGAACGCTAAGTCACGAGCAGCGTCACAGAAGTTGTCCACTAAGTGCGCGTGTCGAAGAGCCATCGCCTCGGCGCGCAGTTCTTCGGCAAGATCGCAAATGCTATCGACCACCGCCTGCTTGATTGTAGCGCCGCGCCCCGGCGAAGGGCCGGAAAAATCGGTAGCGAGAAGCTTCACATAGCGACTGAACGCGAAGTTGCGGTCTTCAACCTGCCCTGGCCAAAGCAGATGCAGGGTTTGAATTCCTAGCAGATTTGCTTGCGCCAACTCAGCCTTGGTCCAGCGGCCTTCCCTGAACCCCGGCGTGTCTATAAGCAGAATCGTATCGACGTCTGACATTCGATGCCAAAGTTCGGCTTGAAAATCGACGGCTGGCGGCACCGATCTTATGTCGATGAATACGTCAAACCCTCGCTTATCCAATTCCTCATAGAGGCGGTTGGCCAGAGGCTGCGAACCCTTGCGGCGATAGCTGATGAAGATCCCGCGATCTTTGCGGAGTAGCCTAAAGGTCTCAAATACTAGCGATGCTAGCCTTGGAATGTTGTCGCCATTCATTCCAACTTCGACCACGTTGATGTGCTGGAGTGCGTCGGGGATTTCGACCCCGACTTGAGTCTTTGCCGTCACAATAGGCGCGATAACAATGGAGTCCTGTTCCAACCGATCGAGCGGTTCGGGGACTGTTCTGTTCTGATTGCCGAAATAGATGCCGAACGCAGGCTTCTTCCGGTCGTAGCCGTCAGCAAAGGCACTCTCATCCAGATAGACGATCCCTCTAGGATCGATGCCCAAGTCCGTCGCGCGTGCTGCAACTGCCGTCTTAAGTGCAGCCAGCCTGGCGTCTTTGCCCCCCATGAGAATGATCTGGTACAGATAGGCTGGCATGTGAGGCTCCCCTGCACCTATCAGGCGCGTGGGTATCATTTCACAAATTATAACGCTTTCAAGTGCTCCAGTAGTCGTAGGCCCACTAGGTAACAAATTCATCGCACAGTTTAGCCTTGGTGGCCGCCATTTGCGAGGATAACACCATGGGCCCGGCACAAATCGTCGCCCTGTAAACCGGCTCAACATCCAGCCGATGGGGAGTAGCTCATTACACCAGCTTGGGCACTATCGATCATACAATCGCTTCAGGCCCACCGTCGCCACATCAAGTTGTAAGCTTTTAACCAAAAGCTCGCATTTCAGCTAAAGCTTACATTTAATGGCGAGCTTGCGAATGCCGCTAGAATTCGGTGGCTGGGACAATCGGTAGCGTCCCGATGCCCAAACCTGTTGCGCAAACCACAAAATTCGATCCTGAATCCCTCTTCCTTATGTGAAGCGCGCCCATGCCATAGGCGTTGAATTCGGCGTCTCCTGTGTACTTTTCCCTGTTACCCCATGGTGAGCCTCTGACCGACATTCCAGTGCCAACTTCGTATGTTCGATCCTGTGGGCCACGAGTTGAATATGTGACGTATGCGGCCAAGTGATCTTCAAACCAAACCCAATCTTCACCAACTTCCCGGCAACGAAAATGGTCATCTGCAAGGCTATGGGTAGGGATATATGCGAGCAATAGTGTAGCGATAAAGCCTCGTTGGATATTGTACATGGTCAGACCTCTTTTTCTGCATATGCGAGCGCCGGTAAATTCATGTTTTGAATGTAAGTGCGGATCATCACTACTCGTATTACGCGAGCCGCAGGAAGCCGAGAGTAGACGCCCCAACCTAACAGATTGGGGCGTCTGGCGGCATCTAACCGACCATCTTAGTTGTTCAAGGCACCAAAGGAAGCGGAGACGGCACCATTGGCTTCAGCCACCACCAACATTAGGCCATCCTTGATAACCAGATCGCGCACACCAGCATTCACAAGCGCACCTGAGATGTGTACCACGCCATCAACGCTTTGATTCATGGCTGCGTTGGCTTCTGCGATACCTTCGGCGAGTTCTTCGCTGAAGTCGTACTTCAACTGATTTGCGAGCGCATCGCGGACGAACGGGAGATCCAAGACATCCATGAGGGTGTCTGCCAAACTGCTGTTGGTCTCACTGTCGAGACGCAGGCCTTGGGCGTAGATCGTCTGCGTGCTCTCATCGAGCGCAGGGAAGACAGAAAGCTCCACACGACCTTCCACGTCGAACCAATTAAAGATGTCGATTGCCTTCAGCCAGTCCGAACGGTTGTCAAATTGGACATCCGCCATCAGGCTCAGACCGCCATTGCCGTGCATTTCGATGTCCAGATCAGTCACCTTCAATGTGCCCTGCAATGCTATGCCTTCGTCAATTTCGAAGGTGAGCATATCAGATGGCACTGCATCCAAAAGTGTCTGAACCTCACCTTCCTGAACCGCGATAGGCACGGCAAGAGAGAACTGGCCAGCCTCTGGTGCCGTATTCGCCAGTGGCATAAGCGCGACTTTCTCAACGTGCGGCTTCTCACCGACGAAGACACGTGTTTCACCCTCGAGAAAGACCTGCGTGTCGAGGCTTTGACCTACGACGTTAAAGCCAGAGACACCGACGGCTGTAGGCACAAAGACAGCCCAGGTTTGCGGGATTTTTGAGATCAGGATCGGATCTTGTACGTCCGACCAGATTTTTTCGACTTCAACACGCAGGTTCAACTCTTCCAACATGGGAGGAACCGATGCTTCGAGCTTGGCCATTTCCGCGCGAAGTTTCGGTTCAACCTTGGACCCGATGGTCACTTTTATCATGTTAAGCAGGCGGACTTCCGGGCGACGGTCCCAGCGGAAATCGGAGTGTACATCCAAAGTCGGCTGCCACTCTGCATTGATGCCGGGGGTGGCGCTAATGAAAAAGGTAGCGTCAGCCTTGGCCGTTTCCTGAATACCGATTGTCTTGGCAGTTACGCTGGCGTGGATTGGCAACGAAAAGTTCAATGTGCTGCCGTTACCGCTGATAGCAAGGTCGCCGCGACGGTCGACATGGCCACGCAAGTCGCAGTACAGGTCTGGGGAGATCTTGGTCTTCACAATCTTGCTGTAAATTTTCAAACCACGGAACTCTGGGACCTTTGTTTTGAACCATTTGGCCTTCACGCAATGCACGTTGTTTTCGTTGAACGTATGGAGACGCCCGGCCAATGCCGCATTAGCGCGTGACTGGAGATGAGCCAGGTCGATGCTCAAAGGCACCGAGAGCTGGGATACTGAGACCAGGTCGGGATGCACAACCGGCACCACTTCGTTTGCCATTGAAGCGCCCAGAGGCATGGCCAGAGCGCTGATGATCGAGGTCGTTGCAAAAAGCTTACGCATATTCTTTCTCCTGTCAGTGGCGATGCTCGTTTGATGCGGATGACATCGCCTGTTGATGGTGATTCTTTTCTGGATCAGGTACTTCAGGAAAGGGGCATCTTGTTCTCGAATGGTTTTGACGCAGCCAAATGCTTGTCAGAATCAACGCGCGTTCTTAAGATCTAAGACCAGTTTGAAACTTAAAGAATGAGATGCTGTGACCACGTCGCTCACGGAGGTATATGACTACGTGACCTCGGTTGGGTCTGCGCGTAGTGAATTTTACGCGGGCATCGTTGATGCCGCTTGCCAAGACTATGGCAAGAAACAGGGCATGCACGAAATTGATAAGAACAAGGTGCTTGACGCGATTGGGGCCGCTACCATCAAGCAACTCAACCACAGTAACGTGGAAACGCTCGCTCAGTTTCTGTTTTTGATGAAGCTTTTTCGTCTAAACAACGACTCGGCACGTTTGCGCCGTTACCTTGAAGGGCACAACGAACGGCTGAAGGCAAAACTTGCGCGTTTGGAAACCCAAAACACGCGCTACACTGCCTCTGGTAAACCCGCGAGCAGTTTGCGTAAAGGACTTCTCCACCCTGAGCAGATCAACAAAATGGTCGATGAAGCAGACGATATGGGTCTGCGTTACGACCAGACTTCTCTAGGATGTTTATTGGCAGAGGTCATGTCACCGGCAACAACGCGCAACTTATTGATCCTGCTTAGCGAGTTTGGATTCTTGCGGCGGATCGGGAATAACACAAAGGTTATCCGCTCTTTGGGAGTGCTTGAGAGGCTGTATGGGGATCGTGTGGGCAAGCTTATGGGGGAAGACGTAAACAGCGGTCTTGGGGAGATCAGCCAATGAGATTGATTTTAGCAGCAATCTTTGCAGGCTTGGCAAGTGCCGCGGTTGCAGAGCCGGATGTTGAACAAGTAGCCGCAGCCTTTGCTAACGAGTTTCGTGCCGGAAACCTATTTGTTTCAGAGGCAGAGTGCCGAGCCCGGCTATCGCAGCGGCATGCCACCTTCGCACAAGTCGGAGGCGACAAGCTCGCGCCCACGGCCTTCGTTTTGGAGGCTAATCGTCTGATATGCGAGGCGCTGATGCATCAGGAGGCGATACCATTGCACCGCGCAGAGGCGGCTAGATTAACCGCAGAGGCCCAAAGACTGGATCAGATATGGCGCAGAGATAGGGCAGCCGACCCTGTAGGGGTTGTCGATTTCCCAGGCCGCGATGCAAGTCAACAACAGTTGCGTAGTGACGCCCGTTGGCAGCTCGAAACAGCCTATGCCAAAGGCTTCATAATTGCTGATCTACAAGCGGAAGCTGACCGTTTGTTGCGCCTCGCCATTGAAGACTTTGGCCGCTTTGGTCCTCAAAGCAAACGCACAATGCTGATGGCCGCCGATGCAGATGGCGAAAAGTCGTTGCAAGAAGGATTCCGTGATCTTTTGCCCCGGGCTTCCTAAGTCGCTTCCTGACATTTGCGCCACAATTCCTTGGTGAAATCAAACATCTAGCCAATCCTGACGAAGCGACCATTCATACGGAACGCAGCATCGGCTAAAGTCAACTTAAACTGGGGCTTCGCCGAATGGGCTAAGAAGCCTTCCGATCGTCTTCATGCAAGCTTTTATTCAAAAGCCCGCATGAAAATGCTACTGGCTACAACCCCGCAACGCGGGCGAAAGCTGCGCGGTGCTGGAATGAACGCTTCGACGACGGGCGGCGGACTGACTGAAAGTCCGCTACGGGCCGAGTGTACGGCTTCATTCCAGATCGACGTCACCGAGGCGCGGCGCATGGACATGCGTCCGGACAAGGACTGCAGCGACCGCGCCCGCGATAGCGCCGAACAGATGCGCCTCCCAAGAGACGCCGGGTTGGCCCGGGAGAACGCCCCAGAGAATGGAGCCGTAGAGCAAACCGACCACCAGTGCCGCGCCCAGCGTGATCAGTGAGCGATCCACGAGGCCGCGCGCGACGAGGAAGCCAAACCAGCCGAAGACGAGCCCTGACGCGCCGATATGGATGGCCGAGCTTCCGAACAGCCAGACAAGACCGCCGCCAAGGCCGATCACCACGGCGTTCACCGGCAGCAAGGCCCGCGTGGTCGTGGCCACCAGCAGCCCACCCATCACCAGCAGCGGCGGCGTATTGGCCATCAGGTGACCGAAGCTTCCATGCAGGAGGGGCATGGCGATGACACCATCCAATCCGCTGACGTGCCGGGGGATCAGGCCGAAGGCCGGGTTCAAGCCGTAGCCGGTGATCCAATTGACGACTTGGACCGCCCAGAGCAGTGCGACAAAAGCGGCAAGCGCCGCGGCGCGCTGGAAGAAGGCGCGCATGTGATCCCGGTTCATCATGTTGGCGACAGTAGACGTCACCACAGCACCTTCAACGGCTTTCGCGCGCTGCACAGGATGCCACCTCCAGGAAAGGGGGTTCGAGGCGGCCAACCTCGGTACGGCTCAAGCCAAGAGAATGGCTCCGATCTTACACGGTGTTCCCCGGACGAACGGGCTGCGGTTCACGCTCGGGGCGCTTCAGGGCTTCGGCATATTTGCGGGCATTGTCGTCAATCGTGCCGTGCCAAAGCTTCGAGACGAAGGCCCGGGCGTCTTGGACTGTCATGTCTTTCAGCGAAGAGGACAGCGCCATGAAAAGCTCATCCTCGCTGATCCCAGCGGCGCGGTGCATTGCGTCCGCGTAAAATGACGGGTCGTTAAGGACCTGCTCGCGCAGCAGCATCCGCGCAAGGTCCTCCTCCGGGATCGCCATGAAGATCGTGTCCTGAAGGTCGGTCAGATAAGCGCGGCGCGATGTGGACACCGGTTTTCCCGCCGCCTTGGCCTCTAGATATGCCTGCCGGTTCTTATCAAGCTTCGCCGTCGCATGGGACATGATGACGGCGCGCTGTTGGGCGGGTAGCGCAAATCCGGTGCAGCGCTCGATATGAGTGAGGAGATCTTCAACCTCTACCTCAACATCAAAGCTCTCGAACCATGGAACCGTCCCTGATCTAACCGCCACGCGCCCGCCCTCGATATTACGTTAATATATTATTGTATCACATTTGCACCTGATCGCAAGCGGGTGGCGTCCTTCACGCAAACGGACATGGAAAAAGGGGAACCGTGATCCCACGGCTCCCCTTTCGGTGCGGATCGTCTAATCTCGCGCGTTAGTCATGCGACCAACGACAGCCCCGCGCCCGCGTCCTGCGGCTGCTCACCGCTGTCGATGAACGGGATGATCGAGAAGGTCTGCCCGCCGCGCTGTTCTTCGTTCTGCACGGCGTTCACGCGCAGGTCGCCATCGGGCGTGTTGATCAGCAGCGACAGGTAGTCATTGCCCGTGCGGCTGCTTTTGGCCATCCACGCCGAGCCGACGCGGATTGGTTTACCCCGGGGCGAGCTGACCTCGATCCGGTAATCCGGGTGGGTCTCCTCGGATTTGTAGCTGTTCTCGATCAGCATGAACTCCAGATCGAACATCATGTTGGCGATGTAGCCGGTGAACGCGTTGTCGGCGTCCATGGCGGTGAGCTCGCCTGAGATCGAGCCGGATTTCATGAGGCCGTTGGAAACCAGCGGGATGATCTCGAACTCGCCGCTTTGGGCCGCGCGCGCCTCTTTCGTCTGCACCGCATTGACCCGGAACGGGCCCAAGCCGACATCGATCTGCATCGAGATGTAAGGGTTTCCGCTGGTATTGCCGGTCTCGTTCCAGGCCGTGCCGATGCGCACCTTGCGGCCTGATTTGTTGACTGCCGTTACGTCAAAATCCGGGCTGCGTTCGGACATCTTCGGGCGGTTTTCAAGCTGGATGGCGATATCGAAACGTGTCGAATGGATCATGCCGGTGTACTGAGCGGCTGCGGTCTCGACGTTGCGGGTGAGGGTTCCTGCGAACATGGGATAGTTCCTTTTGGATTGGCCGGTGCCTGACGTTCTTGCCAGCGCATCCGGGATTGCTTTCTCGACCCCTTGAGGGATCACAAACCAGAAAGCCTGCTTTCCTTTCAGCCTCGCCCACGGGTCAAAGCTGCCGTCCGAGCGGGAATGCCCCCGCGCCTCCGGGTGCTACGCCCCTCCCCTGCCCGTCTGGTCTTGATTGGCTGCCCGGATTTTCCGCGCTGTCCTTCGATCGCCCGATGAAGAACTCCACCTCTTTTCCGTTCAACCGGTGCCCGCTCCGGTCGGTCAGGCCGATGCAGCTACCGTTCGGCTGATAGGTGATCAGGTACTGACCGAGCCTGTCCTTGTGGACAATGTAGCCGGTATTGGCCCAATGCACGGTCTGGCCCGCATCGACGGCCGCCTTGATATCATTGAGTGTCATGCGATCCTCCTCAAGAAGAATGGTGGGGAAACGACGCAAGAAGCCCGATCTTCCAACCGGGCTTCCATACAGTATTCGTTTGGCAAACGGCCGAGAGCTGTCAGGCGCTTTGCGTGGCCCGCGTCGCGCGCGCCGCCTTCCAATCTTTCAGGCCAAGAACCGTTCGTCCGGCGGCAACCTCGGAGGCCCAGGCGACCCTTGGGTCGCCGCAGGGCTCATCGCCAGAATGCCGGTCGATATGGCCATTGGCCATCCATGGCTCGGGCTGGATCCGTCGCTGCCAGTCCGCCATGCTCGGGATACGGCCCTGGCAATCTTCGCGGACATGTTGCTCGCCGATCCAGCGCACAGGTATGTCCCGACCAGCGCTATTGGTCAGGGTCAGGCCGAAGACACGTTCGGCCTCGAACAGGCCTTGGGCGTGATGGCGCAAAGCTCTGTGCGTGAAGAGCGCGAGGTGCTCTTTCGAGGCGTCAAACCAATCGTGCACAGCCTGATAGTCAGACGGCACCCCGCCGAATTTCCGGGCAGAGCTTTCGGCATGATGAAGCGGATGGGCCATCTCACAGCCCCTCGTCATAGCTGTGCGAGCATTCGACATAGCGGTCGGCATGATCCAAGGTGATACTGTCGTTGCGCAAGTCCCAGGTCAGCGTGCCGTAGCCACCCTCGTTGTTTTCGAACCCCGGGTGATGGTGATAGGCGAGCGACCAGGCGAAGTCGCCCACTTCGGTGGCAAGCGCCTCCGGCAGTTGGACCTCTGCGGGCTGCACCGTCACATCCTCGACATTGCCGGAGTCGCCATAGCCTTCGTATTCGGCAGTGACCTCGCTGATGCCAAGCGCACGTAGTTGCGCGAGCAGCTCCGTTCGGGATGCCTTCAATGTGGTTTCGCGCTCTGCGCGCCACTGAGCCGCCATTGCGGCATAATCGATCTGGGGATTGGTCATGGGTCTGTCCTCTTATCTGAATTTGGGGGGCGGGCGTGGCATTGGTCTGCGCGCGCCCAGAAAGCGCAGACCAGTGAAACTCAGATCCGCGACGCCCGACCGGAAGCCCGCTTTGACTTTTCAGGCGGCTTGTTCTGCCACCTTGGCGACTCGCTGCCCCACGATCCGGGCCAGAATGCTTCCCGTGTCGATCCCGTCCCCATGCGGCAGGAACACACGCAACTGGAAGGCGATGATCTCGGTGAAGCAGCCGAGCGCCTTGAGGCCATCGATCATGCCCCGATCCGCACCGCCCAACTCAAGGCGCATCTCGCCTGCGACCCGGCGACGGGTCAGGGTCAGACCCCGGCCCAGATCGACAGGTGCGGTGGTGCCGAGGGCGGCGGTCAACATCTCCTGTGGCGTTTGCGGATTGGAGACGAGGAAGCGGGCGCGCAGCGAGGCCGCCCCTTCCTCACTCAGCGTCCGCCCGATCATGGCCGTCGCCCCGTCTGGCGTGACACGGTAGATCCGCTCATTGGTGGTCGGAATGTCCTTCCAGATCGGCAGCAGCAGCCCGGTCAGCAGGTAGAGCTTGGTCGTGGTGGTTTTTGGCAGGGACGCAGCCTCGGCATCCCAAATCTGCGCAAATTCGGGCCTGTCGATCTCTTCCCAAGCCGAGGACTCAAACCGTGCCTCTTCGAGATAGCTCGACCCGTTTGGCCGCACCGCCTTGCGCATCAGCGTGACAATGTCCTCGTCATACATCTGCATGGGCCGCGCCGAGATGAGCGCCGCGCGACCGGAGGCGCGATTCACCATCGGCAGCTTGTCGGGATTGCGCGACATGGCCTCTTTGGCGCCCAGGACATGCACTGGGTCGGTCACCTCAAGCCCGATGATCCGCGTCACCGCGCCAGATTTCGGGCAGGTCCAGAGATCTTCCGTGGAGACCTGTTCGATCTTTTCGCCACGCAGCGTTTCCACGCCGAGATCGAGCGTGCCTGCCGCGCGCGCCCGTTCAGTCTGATCGGCAATCCGGCGCATGAACTCGGCAAAGAGCGCGTTCTGCATGTGGATGGGCAGGGCCAGAACCCGGTTCAGAAACCGTTGGATCGGCGGAAGCTCTTCGAGCAGCACCCCGTCCATGTCGATCAGCCGCAGTGCCGTCCAGTCGGTGAAGCTCTCGTAGCTCATCGCCTCGGCCCGCCCGGCGGCAAGATCGGCGAAATACCCACGCAGCGCCGCCCGTGCGATCGGGCTTTCGAGATTGTCCTCCTCGCGGAACATGCCTTGCGAGCCGGTCTCGCGCTGACCCTTGGTCAAGGCCCCCAGCTGGTCGAGGCGCTTGGCTATCGTCGAGGTGAAACGTTTTTCGCCATGCACATCCGAGGTGCAGACCCGGAAGAAGGGCGCGCTGACCTGCGCCGAGCGATGCGTGCGGCCCAGCCCCTGGATGGCCGCATCGGCGCGCCAGCCGGGCTCCAACAGGTAGTGCCGGCGCCGTTTCTGGTTCTTCGCCGTTTGCGCCGCATGGTAGGATCGACCGGTGCCACCCGCATCGGAGAAGATCAGGACATCCTTTTCGCCGTCCATGAAGGCCTGGGTCTCGGAGGAATTGCTGCTGGCGGCGCGCTTTTCGATGAAGAGATGGCCGTCCTCGGCCTTGAGGGGCCGGATCGATCGGCCCGTGACTTCTGCGACGGCCTCGTCGCTAAAGGCCCAGAGGATCTGGTCGAGCGCTGCGGGGATCGGGGCCAGCGTCATTAGCTCCATCATGGCCGCGTCACGCAGGGCGAGCGCCTCGCGCGAGACAACCAGCGCCCCGGTCTCATCCCGCAAAGGTTCCGCCACCATACTGCCGTCGATTTCCACGAGCTTTTGCGCGTGGATCGGGAAGGCCTGTTCGAGGTAGCCCAGAACATAGTCGCGCGGCGTCAGGGCGCCCTCGACGAGCTCGTCGTCGGAATCCATCGTCTCAAGCCGGCGTTTCAACAGGCTCTCGCCCGTCGAGACCACCTGGATGACGCAGGCGTGGCCCGCCGCGAGGTCATGCTCGATGGCGCGGATGATGGTCGGGGCTTTCATGCCCATCAGGAGATGGTTGAAGAAGCGCTGCTTCGTGCTCTCGAAGCGGGACTTGGCCGAGGCGCGTGCGGCCGAGGCATTGGTCTCGCCCGAGGCGTCGTTGACGCCGGTCGCCGTCAGCGCGGCTTCGAGATTGTGGTGGATCGTCCGAAACGCACCCGCGTATGCATCGTAGATCTTGATCTGGGCCGGGGTGAGCGCGTGTTCGAGCACGTCATACTCCACGCCGTCGAAGCTGAGGGCGCGCGCCGTGTAGAGCCCGAGCGTCTTGAGATCGCGGGCCACCACCTCCATGGCGGCGACACCGCCGGCTTCCATCGCCGACACAAAGCTCTCGCGGCTTGGGAAGGGGTATTCGGGGCCCTGCCCCCAGAGCCCCAGCCGCGCGGCATAGGCCAGGTTGTGCACGCTCGTGGCACCCGTGGCCGAGATGTAGAAGACGCGGGCGCGGGGTGCTGCCAGTTGCAGCCGCAGGCCAGCAAGGCCCTGCTGGGAGGGTTTGACCCCCCTGCCCTGCTCGGACCCGGCCGCGTTCTGCATGGCATGGGCCTCATCAAAAGCGAGGACGCCTTCGAACTCCGCGCCCATCCAGTCGAGGATCTGGCTCAGTCGCGTGGTGCCGCATTTGCCCGCGGACCGCAGCGTGGCGTAGGTGACGAAGAGAATACCGTCACCCATAGGGACGGGCTGGTCCGGTTTCCATTTTGAGAGCGGCTGGATGTCGGCGGGCGAGCCGCCGAGATCGGTCCAGTCGCGGATGGCGTCCTCGATGAGCGTGGCGGATTTGGAGACCCAGATCGCCTTTCTGCGACCGGCCAGCCAGTTCACGAGAATGAGCCCCGCGCATTCGCGCCCCTTGCCGCAACCGGTGCCGTCGCCGAGGAAATAGCCAAGGCGATAGGCACGTGCATTAGGGTCATCATCGGCGCGCGTCAGCTTGGTCTGGTCGTCATCGATCGCGAACCGACCCGGCAGGTCGCGCCGATGGGCGTCATGCGCCATGATGATGGTTTCCAGCTGCGCCTCGGAGAGATGTCCCTCCTCGATCAACCGTGCGGGCAGGCGCAAGTCATCACGGCCCGTATTTGAGGGCATGGGCGGGGCAACCGAGGCCATGGCGATGCTTTCAACGAGCGGCGTGGGATGTTCCTGCGCATCCGCAATCTCGATCCGTTGCGGACGGTAGCGCGCATAGATGTCCGAGATGGGCATGTTGTTGCGCGGGGTCTGAAGGCTCGTGAAGCTGAGCGGACGGACGGCATTGGCCCTGGCTGTGGGGGCGGTGATAACACCGGCAGCGGTCTTGCGCGGGACAAATGATCGAACGGTCGGCCGAGCATGAGGGATCGCTTCAACCCGTTGGGCCGGGCTCATCTCGGTCCGTGTTGCGGCCACGGCATCGACAAATGGAAGGGCTTCATCCAGATCGCACAAAGTGGCGCGGATCATCTCGCCGCCCTCCTGCACCTTGTCGAAGACCATGAGCTGGGTTTCGACAGAGGTGCCGAGCTTGCGGTAGACCTGCCCCGGCATCGTCAGCGCCAATCGTGGCGTCAGGAGACCGCAGGCGCGGGACCAATGCGCGGCATCGCGTTCGGGCGTGAACCCCGGCGGCATGATCGCCACCAGGCGCCCACCTGGTGCCAGGCGCTTTGCAGCCGCAATGAGATGTTTGGCAGCGATGTGCTTGTCGCGGGATCGGTCGACCGAGGAGGCGAAGGGCGGATTCATCACCACGACGTCGGGTAGAACCGGCGCCTGAAGCAGATCGTCGATATGCTCGCCGTCATGGCCCGTCACATCGCCACCAAAGGCCGCGCGCAAAAGGCTCTGGCGAAAGGGGTCGATCTCGTTGAGCACAAGGGTGGCACCGGCCCGGGCGGCGAAAGCAGCCAGTGCACCGGTGCCAGCCGAGGGCTCCAGCACGGTGTCGCCCTTGCGGATCGCCGCGGCCCGCAAGACCAGCGCCGCGAAAGGCAACGGCGTGGAAAACTGCTGCAGCCGGATCTGCTGCTCGGAGCGGCGGGTTTCCGTCAGCAGCCGCGAGGCAAGCAGCTTTGCAGCGGCGATGTCATCTGCCACGCCGTTCCCACGCAGCACCACTTGGACAGCCGCAGCCTGCATCATGTCATAGGCTATGCGCCAGTCCCAGGCGCCCCCGGCATCGCTGCCATGAAACGTCTCGCGCATGATACGCGCGAGCGCTGAACTGCGCAGGGGCTGGTCATCGACCTCCGTGCCGATTTGCGCGAGGGCAGAGGCGAGATCGGCTTCGGAGATTGCGAGAGCCGGGTTGGCCGTTCTGGGTTTGGACATGGGGATTTTCCTTTGGATCAGGGTCTGAGTTCCAAAGGACAAAAAGCCCGCTTTCGCTTTTCAGGGTGACGGGGTCAGACCGCGCTGACCTCCAAGGCTTGGTCAGGACTTGGGTTCGACCTCCCGTTTCGCATCAATCAATGCCTGTGCGGCCTGCATCACCTGAACCTGAGATGTTCCCGAGCGTGCATCCTCCAGCGCGGCCTGTACCTGCGCGCAAAACCAGGCGTCATACGAATTGACATCAGCCGCCACGGAAATGCTCCTCGAGCCCGATATCCAGCAGCTTGCCGAGGTCATCGGGCATGTCTGCAACGTGCACAGCAATTGGGAAACGGTGCCCCGTCAGGTCAGGCGCGCATTGCTCCTCTAGCCCGAGGTGCTGCCTATCGTTTTCCGCCTCAATCATTGTGCTTTCTCCGACCGTATTATCAGCCGATGCTACATCTTCCAGCGGGGCGTCGTAAACGATAATGCCAAAGGGTCACAGCAAGCTGGCCCACTTACCGATCGGGCACCGCTTCAAGGGAAGTTTCGAACCGCTTGCCCGCCGCTGCAGCTTCTTTCAAGAGCGCGTCGAAATTGTCAGGTGGATTTCCATCTTCCAGCATCCCTTTGAACGTCGCATAGGCATCCGTCTTGCTGCCATAGGCGCGCAGGGTCTTGTCGTCGTTCACCCAGGCTACCACGATGACCTTCGCATCGCTGTTGAACCGGTAGAACAACCGATACTGCTGGAAGAATTTCGCCCGGAACCAGTGCTTGCGGTGATCGCCGAGTGTGCCGCCTTGCCGGAAGGCGGCGGCACCCGGATCTGCCGGTATGGCCTCGGTGACCAGCTTGAAGATGGCGGCCAGCCGTTTCGTCGGGTTTTTCTTGCGCCAGGTCTTAGGATCGCGTGCCTTACGCGCCTCGACCTCTTCAATCAGCCCTTCGAGCTGATCCAGAAAGAGCGGATGCGCATAAATCGACCATCCGTTTACGACAAGGGGCGCTTGGGCGGGCACGCTATCGCCGCTCATTCATCCTCGAGCGATAGCGGCGCATCGAGATCGACGTCAACGTCTCCGACCAGTGCTGCAAGACGGTCATGCAAAGCCCCATCGAACGCCCGAATGCGGTCCGGATGCGCCTTGATATCGGCCTCGACAAAATCGAGAAAGGCTCCGAGCACGGGATCTTCCTCGTCGCTGCGCACGGGCTCGATATAGACCCTGCCACTCGGCTCGGTGCAGTAACGAATCTGGTCGCCCTTGCCCAGCTTGAGCTGTTTGCGCACACCCGCCGGCACGGTCGTCTGATACCGATCCGTGAGTTTCGAGACATCTTGTGCGAGGGCTGTCATGGCAGTCTCCTGAAGAAAAGGTTCTTTGCTGCCCGCGATAGGTAATGCATTTGCATTGCCTTGTCAAGACAAGCCGCAGCATCTGCTGTCGCCGGGCAGGTCAATGAACCGTCCGGCGAAGGACCTAATTTCGCCCCGCCAGGAACTCCGCCAGCACCGGGCTAGCCGCACCTTTCGCGGAGCTGAGCAGCTCCGAGCCCGCAAGCGAGGCCTTCGACAGGCGTACGAGCCCACCAGTTTCCTCGATGCGGTAGCAGCGGCGCTTTTGCCGCCCGCGCCTGTAGTGGGTCGCGGTGACAATCTGGCAGGTACTGCCATCGGTGAGCGTCACAGGTGCTGCGAGCTTGATCTTGTCGCCTTCCTCGTAGTCCGGGATCGACGCCCAGTCCCGGCAGCGCTGACGCCAGTCCTGCGCGTAGCTGTCCGGGTCTTTCAGGTCGGAGAGGAGCGCGATCAACGCAAGGGGAGCACGAGACTCGTTCGGGCCAGTACTTTCCTCCATGTCCTTGTAGCCCCAGCAGCCGTCATCGTATCGGGTGAGGAAGACAGCCCCGAACGTGATGGAGCCATCCACATCGGTCACATAGGTCGCGTCTTCGACTGGCGATCCGTCGATGCTTGTGACCCTCGCCGCTGCATACCAGGTCGAACCCACCTTGCAGGATTTGATGAGTTCGGTCTTGCGCGTGTCGCTCTCAAAGGTGCAGAGCCGTGCGATTTCCGCTTTCTCATCCGCGTAGGTCTGGACGCGGCGGTCGGTGTAGAAGAGCCAACCCATTTCAGAGTCCTTTCTCTCAGAAGGAAAAATGTCGTCGCCAATGGTCCGAGGGGGCCGCAGGTCCGGCAGGGTATTGGCGATGCTGGTTTGAGGAAGGGCGCGTTAAGCCGCCCTCCGACCGTCGATCTCCATCAGCGCATCGAGCGGCACGCGGTAGGGCTGCATGGCGTCGAAATCCTCGCAATTGCCGCAGTTCTGCACGATCGCGAAGGTGTCGCAGGCATCCTTGAGGATGACCCGGAAGGTGCCGCCAAGGCCCGACGGCACCTCATAGGTCCCGCCGATCAGATAGTCCGAGGCCCGGCGCACGAAGACGCGGATGCTGTGGCCATCGGTGGCGAGCCGAATGGCCCCCTGCCCCCGGTCGATGAGCACCTGCACATCGTCGAGGATGTCGGTGTAGAACTGGCCGGTCAGATCGCGAAACGCCATGCGGCGCTGCGCCATCCAGTCGGTGTCCCGAAACGGGTTCATGCCATCGGCGAAAGCAAAGGACGGATCGGCCTGCTCGGTGGTAACGATGCGGGTGGTCGTGCCGTCGATGCCGTTGGAGCGCAAATGCACGCCATTGCCGACGATCAGGATCAGGGCAGGCCTGTCCACAGGCCCGTTCCAGTTGGGCAGGAAGGTCGTGCAGGCACGCGCATGTGCGATTTGCGCCGCAACAGCGGAGGCAGAGAACTTGAGAATAGCCATGGGGATGTCTTTCTGTTCGGTTTGGAAGGGTCGACCCGCGCGGGCGGCATGGTCCACGCGCGGGTCGCGTGAGGACTCAGGCCGCTTGCGCGATGTCGCCGTCAGGCTCCGGGGTTTCCGCAGCGGGCTCCGCCTCATCAAAGGCGACACCGGCGGTCTGCATCATGGGCGGACACCAGGCGGCCACGGCAGCGCGCTGCGCGTCCGTGAGCGTCGCGAAGGGATCGGCGAAGAGCTTGTCGCAGAAGGCGACGATCTCCTTCTTGCTCGACGAGGCCAGCGTCACCGCCTCCTGGGCGAGACCCAGATCCTCGCCGAGGATCTTCAGGAGCCAGGCCTTCTTGAAGCGGTTGAAGAGGGCCGCATTCGGCGTCCAATGCGCCCGGATGTCGGGCATGATCTCGATCTCGAAGTCATGCATCAGGCTGTCGCGCTGGCGGTCCCGCGCGAAGCAGGACTGCGTGGTGCTGGCGGTTGCAAAGGCGACGAGATTGGCCTTCTCCCCTGCCTCCAGCGCGCGAAACGCCGCGAACTGATCGGCGGGCGCGCGGGTGTCATCGAGCCAGGACAGATCAAGCGCATCATGTGCCTCCGCCACCTGCTCGAGCGAGGTCTCGTCGATCTCGTCCATCTTGGCATGGCTGCGGTATTCCTTGCGGGCCTCGACCTTGATCGCCTGCGTGACACTCATGCCGCTGGCCAGAACGTCACTGACCAGCTTGAAGAGCGTCAGATCGAGCGTGGCCTCCGGATGCAGCGCCATCGCGGCCCCAAGCGCCATGGCTCGCTCGGTCTTGAGGTCCTCAGCCAGTGAGGCTGGATAAGTGATTTCGCCGGCGTCCGGGGCCTCCTCCCCGGTCGGGCTAGCCGAGGAGCCGCGCGCGCCCTCCTCTTTGATGGTGTCTTCCGGGCGGACGAGACCAACATGGAGCGTGATCTGCCCACCCTGCCACGAGGCGATCACCCCAGACCGTGCGAGGTCCTCGGCGCTGTAGGCCTCCTGCAGATCGCGCGCTTCCTCTTCCAGAGCGTCGACGCGGTCGTAAAGGGCATTGTAGGCACCGTCCTCGAGCCCCTCATCCTCCATCTCGAGCTGCAATTTCTCAAGCTCGGCGGTGATCTCATTGATGCGCTTCTGGGCAGCCTCATCCGGCTCGATCGGGCCGGGATAGACGCGACCATAGTCGGCCATGGTCGCGTAGTCATAGCGCACCATCGCATCGGCCCAGGCAAACCCCAGCCTCATACGGGCCTCTTCGGCGGCGGCACCGAGCTTCTCGAGCAGGATGGTCTCGACCAGTGCCGCATCCTCCAGCACGGAATGCTCTTCCAGAAGGTCAGCCGCGACGGCACCGCCACGCGCCTCGTAGTCTTCGCGCACGAAAGCCCCGATATCATCGCTGACCTGCACGCCGCGGGATTTGAGGGCCTGACGGACGGTATAGGCCTGCAGATAGCCGCCGTCCTTCGTGAGCGCCTCGAAGACCTCGCGCTGCGCCTCCTGGCTCGGGTGCTCGGCGAAGGCTTTCATCGTGTCGAGCGTGATCACCTTGCCCCGGGCCGCGGCGCGGATGTCGGGGTGGATCAGGCCATAGCGCAACCGGCCTTTCACGGCCGCCACCGTGGTGCCGAAGGTCTTTGCGATCGTCTCGGGCGTCTGGCCGTCGACCTCCATCATCCGGGCGAAGGCCTCGAACTCGTCGATGGCATTCATCGGTGCCTGGGTGATGTTCTCGGCGAGCGACAGTGCCGTGGTGACGTCGCAGTCTTCCGGCACGAGGCGGCAGTCCACCTTGGTCTTCGCCGTGAACCCCTTGCTGGCCTTGTCGGCGATCAGCTCCTTCAGCGCGGCATGGCGTCGGCCACCGGCGAGGACAGCATATTTGCCGTCAAGCTTCTGGACGAGAAGCGGCTGGAGCAGGCCCAGCACAGCGATGCTGGCCTTCAGATGCGCGATGTTCTCGGGGTCATAAGTTTCCGGCGAGTTGCTGCGCACATTGGCGGGATGCGGGACAAGATCGCCGATAGCGATGGTGAGAGGGGCAAAGTTCGTGGTCATGGGATATCCTTCCAGGTGGGTGAAGTGTGGCCCCCGCGCGCGCGGGCGTAACCAATCCCCGGCTTCAGGGATCACTACGACAAAAGGCCCACTTTCCCTTTGAGGGGTCAGTGGGCCTTCATCGTCTGAGATGTCAGGGGGGAGGAGTCCCCTGCCCTACCAGTCGCGCGCCAGCATGATGGTCAGCACGCGCATGGTGGTGGCGGGATTATCCGGGGTCTCAGCCCCGTAGCGGAAATCCGAGTCTGCTTCATAGAGATCGATTTTCCAGAACACGGTCTCGCCCCGGATCTCGACCGCCCCGAAATCGTGCCATCCCTCGGGATCATTCTCAGGCTCGAATGTGGCAAACTCACCGGTCGCCTTCACCGCCTCGGCCATGAAGCCGTCACCAGCCTCCATAAGCGCGCGGGTGACATGCATTCGGCCCTGGATGGGCTGCGCGGGCGGCACTCCAAGGCACGCGAGCTTGCGAAACGCGTCGTTCTGCGCCGCGATCACGGTCGAGTCGGGACGATCTGGCTGGGGTTGAACGGTCATGGCCATGGGGATCTCCTTTGAGAAGTTGAAACACCCTTCCCAAAGCCTGCTTTCACTTTTCCGCCTGGCGGATGAATTGAGGCCGAAGGCGCCTTATCCGAACAGCCCTCTGACTCTGTAGTTCGGGTTAGGGATGGTTTCGATCCAGCCGCCTTGTTCTTTGATGCTCTCGAGCGCTGCCGAGAACGGATAAGCGCCATCAGACTGGCTCCACCAATAGGCACCGCGCTTGAAGGTGATGATCTTGCGGCGGCCGTCTTCGAAGCAGGCCACCCGCAGCGTCTTGGGTTCCTTGCGTGACATGCGAGTCTTCGTTCTCTGTGTGGTCAGGCGGCCTCGGCGCTGTCCCCTGCCCTGCCCGCCTCCGATCTGGCGATCAGGTAGTCGCAGGCGCGCTGCGCATCAGCCGCGTGCCGGAAGATCGCGCCCTTGTCCGACCGAAGGACCCGCAACCAGTTATGGAGGTAGGCGGCATTCATCTCGAGCGTATGCGCCGTGAAGCCGAGCGTTTGTCCCAGGAACACCGAGGTCAACTCCGCGACGATCTCCTCGCGCGCGTAAGAGGTGTTGCCAAACTTCGAGAGACCGAAATCACGGTTCAGTCGATGGGGGGCTTTTGTCGCATGGGCCAGCTCATGCGCCCAGACCCCGTAGAAATTGCGCGGGTCCTGGAACCGCGTGATGGATGGCATGTAAACCTTGTCCACGGGGGGCAAATAGTACGCTTCCGTCCCCGTGAAGACGGTCGTGATGTCGATGGCGTCGAAAAACGCCTGCATGTGCGCGATGGGCTCGGACGGCGGATGTTCAGGCGCTGGCTCCGGGTCGGGGTAGAAACTGTCGGGCAAGCCCTCGATCTGGCAGGCATTGAACACGCGGTAGGATTTCTGGAAGCGGAAGATACGGGCTTCCTCGGAGTGATCATCCCCGTCGCTGTGATCATGCTCATCGCCGGCGTCTCTCCGGCTTTGACCGTAGTAAACAACGACAGAGGACTTTTCGCCCTTGCGGACCTTTGCGTCCAACGCATTGGCCTGCGGCAACGTCATCCAGAAGGGAGAGCTGTGGCCCGCCATCACGGTCCGCATGGTCAGCAGGAAGTTGTTCACTCCCTGGTAGGGTTCCCCGCCCACGCGCAGGGGGCGACAGCTGCCACCTGCGGTCCATGGCTTGCGCCACGGCAGGACGCCGCGCTCGATGATGCGGATGATTTCGTTTGTGATGACCTCGGAGGCATCGAATTTGGGCGTGCGGGATCGGGCCATGGCTGGCCTCCTTTCGAGTGTTGATGAGAGGGAGTGGTGATCAGGTTGACTGACGGGGGCGTGGATCGTTGGCGATCCTGCCACCGAGGGCTTCGACCATGTCGATGTAGGTGGTCAGCGACGCGGACCTGCCGGGACCCCAAGGTTCAGGGTCGACCGACTCGTCCTGCGCCACCCGCGGCAGGTTCGCGAAGGTGATGACGTCACTGATGGGTCGGATATCGATGAACGGGGTTCCTCGTGCGACCGCGAGGGCGGCCAGGGGAAAGCGCTCGATCGGCGCGAAGGTCGACACGGTAGTCCAACCGAGATGGAGGAATGTCCCACCCTCCCCGCAGATCACATTCGCGTTTGGCAATGACGCCGCCTGCTTCAGATAGCCGAGATCACGCTGGACGGTCTCGCGCTCGAGCCGTTGTGCCTGCCCCGTCTGGCCGGTTCGGCGTAGTTCCTTGTGTCGCCACCACGAGGCAGCGGTCGCGCGCAACACGCGCAAGACACCTGTTTGCATGGGAATGTCCTTCATCAGGAACGGCAGACCGGAACCCGGCCCGGACCCATCTGAGGGACCCCAAAGGCCCTCATCCGTCAGTCACAAAACCCGAAGGACACTTTCACTTTCTACGGGTCCGGACCCGTTCTTGGCAAAACCATTGAGTCCTCACCACAGGACTCAATGCCGGCACGTCTACCGAAGCTCTTGATTTGGATCAGCAGAGCCAGTTGGGGATGAAAGATCGGCAACGAGCATCGGCAGTATCTCGCATGAGATTCGATATTATTGATATAGATCAAATAGTTAGATGGTCCTCCAGATCGGCAGAGAATATCTCTACAGGCCTGCTTAAAGCTGCGAACGCGTGGTATTTCTCAATCTTGCCCGATCATGCGGCCTGCCCGTTGAGCCTGCCATAAAAGCTGCGCTCCAGATGCAGCTCCCCTGCCCCGGCCTTCTCCACCATGCCCCGAAGATATCCACCCGGAGAGGCAACCTCACCGGTACTGTGCTTCTCGAAGACGAGCGCAAATGCGGCCGTGGCCACTTGGGTCCCCATTCGGTCCTGCGCGACGTTCCAGGCATGCTCCGAGATCCCGATCATCGGCCTGAGTTGCCCGGCAACGCGGTGCAGGTCGCCCCAATCCTTCAGGAATCCACCCATATTGCGCGCCCAGGACGCGAATTCCGGACAGGCCTGCATGATTGTCGGCAGGTCGAGCGCTGTCCGCTTCTTGCGTACCTCAGCAACCCAGTCTTCCAACTCCCTATCAACCCGCTCTTCGGGTTCGGCATTGGGCACCACACCTGCCGTTTCCTCTTTTTCAGAGGAATTACTAGTTACAGGATTAAGTTGATTTGTAATTAGTATATGAGGTTCGGAAATGACCTCCCTGGGGTTCATTTCTTGAGTCTTCCCAGAAACTTGTTCCTTGGTTTCGGGCGTGTTTTCCACAGTTTGAACGACCTCAGTTGCCTTGAGATAGGCCGCCTCGACCCGCTCCTGGAGATCCTTGAACCACGTCAGGAGCCGAGCAAGCTGCTCGGACGCTTCATGGCGACGCGGAAGCCGGTCCAGAAGCTCCTCAAAAAGCCCCGTGAATTGGCTCCAGGGCCCGCGCAGCGCGCTGCTGATAGCCGCTTCAATCCGGGCTCGGATCATCCGGCGCGCAACCGTGATCTGGCGCTTCAGGCGCTGGCAGAGCTCGCGTTCAGCCTGCAGCTCGGCATGAAGCTCTTCGAACTCCTCGACACGGGCTGAAAGCGGCGACAGATCAAAGCCGTAAGCCTCAATGATGCGCCCATCGGCGTCCCTGCGGCCCCACCGCTTGCCATTGGGGCTATCCTGGAAGGAAATCACGCCGATCTCAGCAAGACGCCGCGCGTGGCGCTTGAGGGCCGACAGGGAAAAGCCCGTCTGCTCCATCAGATAGGCGTTCGACGCCCAGACGATCGGGCGCTGCCCCTCCTCCCAGTCCTGAGCCTGAGTGAAGGCCCCCAGGGTATCGAGGAGCATCATGTCGCCAGCCTTCAGGCCGATATGGGCCCCAACGCGTTTGAGCGCGACAAATGCTCGTGTTTTAGGTACTGCTACCTGTTCACCGGCTTGGGCAAGCTGCTCAGCAACCCCAAGACACGGTGTCGGCTTGCGCCAACCTGTATGTTTCATGCCTGTATCTCACCTCCGGTCATGTGGAGGCAAAAGAAAGCCGTTCGCTCAGAAGCGTTCGTCGTTGACAGTGAATCCTGTGAGACCTATCTTGAAGGCGACCAAACCATTAAGATCAGCTCTCAGGCCACACCGCTTGGGGGCTTTTCTTTTGCCGTTAATTCACTTGTCGTTCCTTTTATGCTCCTTGCCTCATCGTTCCGAAGAACATCTCACCAACGCTGTCTTCAGTCGGTATCTTTCTCCGTGTCTTCGACGTTCAAATAGTTTGCGACTAAGTCTCCAAGCTTTTCGAGACGCTCTTGGTCAATCGGCACTCCTGCAACCTTGATTGATAGGTTTCCATCGACGGAAGTGACCGAAAGATTTCGGTTGCCCACCTTGCGCTTTACGGTGAGTTTTTGGGGCTTTGTCTTTGTCTTTGGTTTTGGCTTGGCTTTGTTCGTTCTCTCCAAGCTCGCTAAGGCACCCTGTAAATCGCGAAAGCTCATGTCGTAGACGTTCTTGAACGTGTTCAAGATTTGATCCTGCGCAGCGAAAACGGACCGTGCTCGCGAGACTAGGCTCTCATGCACACCAATTTTCTTGGCGAAGGCCACAGCTGTCAGTTTCTCTTCGCCAGAAGCCAGCGTCTCATACATTTCACCAATCGAAACCAATCGCTCAAAAGGGCTGAGATTCTCGCGCTCCTCATTCTCGCGAAACCGCAGAAACAACATCTCAAACTTGCTGTTCTCAGCGTTTCGCGCGTCAGGCGGGGCAAGGATTGCACGAAGGGGTACACCGAGCTCTGACGCGGCAGCCAGTCGGCGGCGTCCTGTCAGCATCACGAATGGAACCCCCGCGATATTCGACGGGTCCAACGGATCCGGCTGCCAATCCGGATCCTCCGGCCACACTAGAATGGGCGTGTCCTGCCCGTTCGAAGCGATGCTGTTTACCAAAGACCTGAAGGCTTCCTGGGACATCCAGTCTTGTCGGCGGTCGGTTCCCATCGGATCGGAGATTTGATCTGGCGACAGGCTTAACTCGTGGCGACCGTTGAGGATATCCAAACAAAGCTCGGCTCTGCTTCGCTCTACTGCAGCTTGCGACTGCGCAAGCGCTCCTGATTTCCAGGCACTGCCGGCCCCCTTAAAAGGAGTCGAAACAGCATCACTCGATTCTGTACTGCCTTCGGAACCGCTCGCACGTTCCTTGTTTGTATCGAGATTGGTAGCCTTGCTGACCAGCGACCTTGGAATACTGCGTTTCATGCTTCACCCTCGCCGTCATCTTCATAGAATTCGTCCATCCAAGTATTGGCGTAGCCACGTTCGAGACCTGGCCAGAGTCGCGATATTATGGCGTCGTTCACGGCATCGGCATTCGTGATGAACCGGTTGATCCCCTTGCGCTTTCCGGGCGTGTCCGGCTCGTATTCGTATACGGACTGATAGACGTCCGACGCGTTCGAGATCGCGTCGGAACGCAGATAAAACACGGGCAGAATCTCCGTGGGGCAATGTTCTAGCAGGTTTCCGATGTGGTTAAGATCCTGCGCATTGGACCGTTGAACGATCGTTGGCAACAGCATGTTCGCACCGGTTCCGATCTCGATCCTTTCATGGGCCAGGATGTGCTGAAGCATCCCAAGCAGACCAGTCACAAAGGTCGACAACGTCGCGATGTCGAACCCCTTCATGGTTTGCGGTATGACCAGCGAAGTCGACGCAATCACGTTATTCAACTGGAATAGTGTGAGCGCGGGTTGATAGTCGATGATGATGACATCCAGCGTCTCCGTTAGTGCGGTGTCGAGTCGCTCCTGGTCGACCTTGCCGTCGACTACCAATTCGTTGGGTAGCGTTTTCGGTGGGTGGCCCGCTTTCCAGCGGTCGATGGCATCGCGTAGGTAGCGGTAAAAGCTCTTTCCTGCGGGGGCTTCGCGGACAAGCCGCGCAATCTGGATCTCACCCTCGGATGTTTCGCCGTGAGCTGGAAGCAGGCGCAGGCCTGGCCAGGAGGTCTTGAGAAAGAAGCTGTCGAGCGTTTGCGCATCATGGTCGGTATATGGCGCGTCTTCCGACTGAAAGAGTCCAGCAAAGTCCACCATGGAGGCGGTGTTTTCGTCGGGCATTTGGGGAAGGCCCTCTCCCCCGACGAAGTAGAGCGTTATTGTACTTTGGGGGTCAGCATCCATGACACCGACACGCATGCCGTAGTGCAAGCTGAGATACTGGGCAAAATGCGCGGCGCTCAGACTTTTGGCGGTGCCGCCTTTCTGGCTTGCAAACGAGATGACGGGCAAAGGTGCGTCAGGCTTCCGCCAGGCCAGGTAGTCGTACGGCCGCTTTGCCGAGGCTGCCAGAAGGGCCCGCATGTGCATCAATTCTGAAAGCGTGAAAACACGCTCTCTTCCAACATATTCTCCTGCGGGAAAGTCATCGCTCGAATTGGCGAACTTGGTCAGATACTGAATACTCACATTGAGAAACCTAGCGCACTGGCGCATGGACCAGGTTCGCTTGATGCGCTGACGCAAGGTGAGTTCCTTGTTCACTGCCACCATCGTGCGCTCAAGCCCACGTGACAGATCCGTCAAAAACTGTTCTAAACTACCGCTCATTTATAAGCCCTGACTTCGGTTGGGTCCGAGTTCGACTCGATTCTGTCCCAATGGTAGCACGGTTCTGAGCTAAAGATAAAGATACCACGCGCCTATAGCTTTCAGGCGCTTATTTTGAGGCTCAGTGGCTCCAGAAACTCCAATCTTGAACGCGTTCAAGATTGGAGTTTAAGTCGGCTGACCAGAGCGAAGCCGATCAACCTTGCATGTTACACGCCGCGTCTTTCGGACCCGAGGAGATGACCGACCTAGTTCGTGGCTTTGCCCAGGTTTGCGTTGAAGCCGTGATCACAGATGCTCACCGTGAAGTAGCCAGCGCCGGTCTCCCCTTTCCGAATCTTCTAGATGCCGCCGCACTCGGCCAGCTTGCCTTACGGGGAGCGTCCGGCGACGCGTTGCGCGAAGGCCGTCCTGTTCGACCTCGCGACGGGTTCGATGCTAATTTCCAGGTCGGAGATCAAGATGCAGATTGAGCCGAAGCCTTTGACGGGTTCGTTGTCGGCTCCTGTGAAACTGATGCAGCCCGAAGGGTAGCTGGGCGGTTGACCAAGGCCTGACCACGCTGGATGCGAAGCGCCGCATAGAAGGGTAGGGGAGGAAGATGGGCCACAGCCGTTGTAGACGGGGCAGCCGCTGCGATGTGCATTCCATGCAACAGGGCCGCATCGGGAGACGTCCGGCGGTCGAGAAAGATACCAAGGAAAATTGGAAACTCTGTTGAAACTGACCCAAACAAGAAAATACCTTGGAACTCGCGCAGGCGCGCAGCGGGAAAAGCCAGCACTGCGCTAAAGCGCTCTCAACAGCCCAATTCCCTGTTCGAGAGGTATTGCCCGGATATCTTCTGCTAAGGGGACATCACGCTCTCCGGCGTAGATCAGCAGCTTCCGATTGGCTTTGACGTCTTCTGCGCCGGTGTGGAAACCACGAGAAACCTTCGGCGCAGTCGTGCGCTTGATCTCGACGGCCCAGATGTCGCCACCCGGCAAACGCAGAACCAGATCAAGTTCGGCTCCGGCAGAGGTGCGATAGAAGAAGGGTTCGGTGCCGGCGGGCGTCGCGGCAAGAAGGGTCTCGATGCAGAACCCCTCCCAACTGCCGCCGACGACAGGATGCCCGAGCAAGCCTTCGGTTGTACCAATACTCAACAGCGCATGAACGATCCCGCTGTCCCGCACATAGATTTTTGGCGATTTCACCAGGCGTTTGCCGACATTCTCGTGCCAGGGCTGCAGCCGCCGCACCAGCATGAGATCGACGAGCAGATCGAGATAACGACCGATGGTTTGGCCCGACACACCGAGCCCCTCTGCGAGGGCAGCAGCATTCAGCAGGCCGCCTTGCACATGCGCCAACATGGTCCAGAAGCGCCGCAAGGTTGCGGCCGGAATACGCGGTCCAAGGGCAGGGATGTCACGCTCCAGATAGGTGCGCAGGAAATCTAGACGCCAGTCCATGCTGGCCTGATCGCTGGCAGCCAAGAAACTGTCAGGAAAGCCACCACGTAACCAGAGCGCATTCAACTGATCAGTCCCAACTTCGGTAAGTTGCAGAGGGGGCATTTCGATATACCGGACCCTTCCAGCGAGGGACTCTGCCGATTGTTGCAGGAGAACATTGGAGGCTGACCCTAAGAGCAGAAACTGCCCCGTACGAAACCCGGCCCGCCTGCGCTGGTCGATCTGACCACGCAGGCTCTTGAAGAGGCCGGGCATCTGCTGCACTTCGTCGAGGATGACGAGTTTTCCCGTTTGTTCATCCAGATAGAGATCTGGTTCGGTCAGGATCTGCCGGTCCGCGTCACGTTCAAGATCAAGGTATACCGATGGTTGCTCCGAAGCGATGTCGAGAGCAAGCGTGGTCTTCCCAACCTGCCGGGGACCGAGGAGCACAACAGCGGCTTGGTTCGCAAGCGCGGATTGCACAAGTTGATGAGTTTGGCGCATATACATACCTTGCAATTACTCCATCATGTGGAAGATTTGCAAGGTTAAATTATTGTGCCGCTAACGTTCCAGCCCAATTTGTGAACTAGCCTGAAGTGATGAACACGCTTTGCGCCAAAACTCACTCCAACAACCCAATTCGCTCCGCCCGTTCCAGCAGCATCCTCACGGACGACGGCTGCCATCTTGTTCGGCCACGAGGCGTGCGTTCGCGCATAGATTCCAGCCGTTCACAGATCGCTTGAAGCGTGATGTCGGGATCTGCGCCCTTGATGCCAGCAATAATGGCGGGCAGGCGATCGTCCGTTTCGCGGCGCCCGGCGCGGGCCAGCACCTCGGTAGGCAGGAAGCCGTCGCGGACATAGGCCTTCACAGCGCGCAAGAGACGGCTTTGGGTCCAGCGACGCGCCTCGGGCAGGGGGCCGTTGATGATGCGCACAACGTCTTCCCAGGCCAAGTCGGGGCGCAACCGGCGCACTTGGGGCACCCAGTCTTGAGCCGTCTCGTTCAGCCGCTCCATGTAGCCGTCTTGCCGCGCGAGCCGCACCTTTCGTAGCGCCGCTGGATCGCGGGCGCGTAGGCCCGGGTTCCCGCCGACCCGGCCCTTAGTACGGGCACTCGCCAGCCCCGCCTTGGTACGTTCGCGGATCAGCGCCCGCTCAAACTCGGCCGCGGCGCCCAGAACCTGAAGCGTGAACTTGCCTTGGGGGGAGGCTGTGTCGATCGGATCCTGCAGGGACTTGAAAAACGCGCCCTTGGCCTCGAGTCGCTCGATCACCTCGAGAAGGTGCGACAAGGACCGCGCCAGCCGGTCGATCCGAACGACCACCAGCGTGTCGCCCTTGCCGATGCGCTCCAACACCCGCCCAAGCACCGGCCGCGCACGATTGCCGCCAGAGGCCTGTTCTTCATGGATCTCGGCGCAGCCTGCGGATTTCAGGGCCTGCGACTGGGGCAGGGGGGTTTGATCCTCGGTTGAAACGCGCGCGTAGCCTATCAATGGCATCGAACCAGTCTTTTTGCAGTTTCATACATCGCTAATAAACGACCGTTTGAAAACGAATGCAAGGGCGTGCACTGTGGCGCTGCTCAGCAGAGAACCCTTGGTTTCCATACGCTGAGCGCGATCAGCGAGCTCTCGCAGACCATCGCGCGCCCGTGCTATATAAGGTGTGCAGGCGCACTCTGACAAAACACTTTGGTAAAATGCAAAAGTGCGGTATTTTGCATACATGAAGACTCAAGTATCTATGCAGTATGATATTTTTTACGATCCTCTTGTGAATGCGGAGGGGCTTGAAGAGACGTCTGAGGACGACCTGTGGTTCCTGCCCGGTCCGATGGACGAGGAGCCAGATTATCTGCCGCCCGGACCTAGGGCAGAGCTTCGTGAAACCGCAGTCCTCGACGATTGGCGGAAGGCAGAGGCGGGCAATGCCGCGCGTCTCGCCCGTGTGGCTGGCCGGATCGGCGCGCTGGACGACCGGCTGCGCCGTGGCCCGAAAGGTTGGCGGCACAGGCTCGCGCTGATGGAGGCGGCAGACCTCAGCTGGTTTGTAGGCGACCGAATTGGCCCGGATCGGCTGGCGCTCTGGAAATCCATGCGCTTGTCCGGCGTGCAGGACGACACCGCGGCGCTCGCGCGTGTCGGATGGGCAGTGCGGCGTCTTACAGGCGGCCTTGGACCGGAAGTGGACCTGTCCGCCTTCCTCGACCGCCGCGACCCCGAGAACCTCGGCGTTGAAGCCGAACCGTTCGCGGAACGCGCGGGCGGTTGGCTCGATCTTATGGCGCAAGCCGCCGATCTTCACCCAGTCACGCGCGCTTGCATGGGCTTCCATCTCTGGAGTCTCGCGGGCCTCGGGCAGCACGGCGACCGGATGGAAGCGGCGGTCACAGCCGCACGGATCGTGGCCAGTGAGGGCAAGGGGGCGCTCTTCGCGCCTTTGGCCATGGGCGGGGCAGGAGGATTGCGCTCCGGTGGCCCACCCGCTGACCGTCTGTCTCGTTGGCTTGACGGGATGGAGACCGCATGCCTGACCGCAATGCGTCACCTCGATGATATCGAGGCATGGTCGGCGAGGGCGGAAGCCGAGATGAGCCCGCTTTCCGGCCGCACGCCCCCGGCCTTGTGCGCGGTACTTACCGAATGGCCGCTCGTGTCCGCTCCGATGGCCGAGGCCCTGATCGGCGCCAGCCGGGCTGCCATCCAGCGCAACCTTGCTTGGATGGAAGCGCGTGGTCTGATCCACGAGATG
The DNA here is from genome assembly GCF_002080415.1 of Roseovarius mucosus. Lineage (NCBI taxonomy): Bacteria > Pseudomonadati > Pseudomonadota > Alphaproteobacteria > Rhodobacterales > Roseobacteraceae > Roseovarius > Roseovarius mucosus. The sequence continues at coordinate 101,578 of NZ_CP020475.1, forward strand.
ACGGGGCAGGGGCGGTATCGGATGTGGAGGGTCGCAACTTAAGCCGTGCTCTTTGTCGGGGGGCCGACAGTTTATGTTAGAGTCAACGCTTCTGTCCGCCAAACTTGCAGACAATTCGCGCATCGAGCCCACTTTGATGAATTTTGCTCGAAGCACGAATGTCCGCATGGATGAAAACGAACCGCCCGTGTCCAGTCTTCGTCTCTTGCTGCGGCTTATAAATGCGTGGCCCAGCGAGGATGGCTCTCGTCAATGATCAAGGCATGGCTGTGCCTGCGATGTCCCCTTAGGTGGGGATGGTCGAGTGGCAAATTATCGTGGGTGTGCTCAAGCTCAACGGGATCGCCGGACGGCCAGAGTTTCAGCGCTGCGAGCATTCCGAAGGCGGCGATGAGGGCCAGTCCGATCAGTGCGGGAACGACACCATAGACTGTCAGCAGCCATCCCGACAGCGGATAGGTCACAAGCCAGCAGGCGTGGGACAGCGCGAATTGCGCCGCGAAGAGTGCCGGGCGGTCCCCGGCGTGGGCGGAACGGCGCAGCAGTCGGCCGGAAGGGGTGAGGACAGCGGAATATCCGAGCCCCACCAGCAACCAGGCTGTCAGAAGGATGGACCAGCCAAGGCCCGCTCCAAGGACCGTCAACGCCAGACCGACCAGAGTAGCCACCATCAGCGTGGCTCCGCCGAACATCACGGGCCGGTCCGGCAACACATCGAGAACACGCGGCAGGACCAGCGCGGCGATCATCGACCCTGCGCCGAAGGCGAACATCGTCCAGGCCAGAGCACTTTCCGAAAGGCCGAGCGAGCCGCGCACAAGAACGACGGTATTGACCAGCACCATCGCACCTGCCGCCGCCGCCGCGAGGTTCAATGCCAAGAGCCCGCGCAAGCGGGGCGTGGCCAGATAGATGCGGATGCCGCGCGTAGTGCGGTCATAGACACCGCGCGGCTCGGATGGGCGGGGACTGGGCAGCACGACCGAAACAACCAGAAGGGCCGATGCGGCGAAACCGAGGACCGTGCCGAGGAAAAGCGAATTGTAGGACATCACCGCGAGCAGAAGGGCCGCCAGCGTCGGGCTGACGATGTTTTCCAGATCGTAGGCCAGCCGCGACAGCGACAGCGCGCGGGTATAGCGCGCCTCTTCGGGCAGAACGTCCGGGATCGTCGCCTGAAAGGTCGGCGTGAAGGCGGCGGAAGCCGATTGAAGAAGGAAGATCAGGACGTAGATCTGCCAGACCTCGGTCACGAAGGGCAGTGCGAGCGCGACACCGGCACGCACCAGATCGAGCGTCACCAGAAGCGCGCGGCGCGGCACGCGGTCTGCGAAAGCCCCTGCAATGGGCGCGATGCCCACATAAGCAACCATCTTGATGGTGAAGACTGTGCCGAGGACCAGCGCCGCCCCGTCGCCCGAAAGATCAAAGGCGAGCAGGCCGAGTGCGACTGTGGCGAGTCCGGTACCCAGAAGGGCTACGACCTGTGCCAGAAACAGGTGCCGATAAGTGCGGTCGGAGAGAATATCGAGCATGGTCAGCCTCAGAGATATCGGGCGATCGCCCGCAACTCGGCGCGATCAGTTTCAGAACTTTCAACGTCGATACAATGGTCCATGTGATCATGGATCAGCGCACGCTTGGCGTTCGTCACGGCCTTTTCGACCGCTTGCATCTGCTGAGCAATCTCCAGACAGGGTTTGCCCGCCTCGATCATTTCGATCACGGCGCGCAAATGGCCGTCAGCGCGTTTCAGCCGGGCGACAAGGGCGGGATGGGTTGCATGGACTGGATGTTTTGTCATAAAGTAGTTCTATCCCCCCCGGGAGGATAGAACAAGATGGTGCCACGACGCACCACGCTAGAGACGGGCAGACGGGCAGATCCTATGGATACCTTGAGGACAGTTGTAAACGCCGCGTTTGCGACACTCTTATGTTTGGCCGTACTCCTCTGGTCTGTGGTGCCCGCAACCTCGCACGCACCCTCAGTCATCGGCGTCCTTCAAGAGCACGCAGAAATGGTTGCTGAGCACGGTCATTCGCATGGACTGGAAGAAGACCTCGCCTGGGCCATGCATGGACATAGCCATGACAGCATCGATCACGATCACAGTCAGGCGGTCGTGCCTGGCCCCGACCGATCGCCGCACCCGCTCGATATTTATAGAGCCGCATGGCCGTTGAGTTCGGCCACGTCGAACACCTTGCAGACATACCAAATCGAAAGACCTCCGCGCGTCTGATCGACTGCGTGCCAACAGCGCGCTGCATTCGATCATCAACACATATGCGGAGTTCAATCCATGAATACAGTCCACCAGGGCTGGACCGATCCCGGCATACGCCGGATCGTGATCCTGTCCTTCATTGCCCTTTCGGCGCTCGTCCTGGGTGCGGAAAACGCTCTTGCCCATGCCGTCACAGAAGGTGACGCAGGCTATATCCAGGAAATCTGGGGGGTGAACATCATCCCCTTCATGTATCTCGGCGCCAAACACATGGTCACGGGATACGATCACATCCTGTTCCTGCTCGGCGTCGTCTTCTTCCTCTACAAGATGAAGGATGTAGGCATCTATGTCAGCCTCTTCGCCCTCGGGCACTCGACCACGATGCTGGCCGGTGTCTGGTTCGGCTGGGGCATCAACGCCTACATCATCGACGCGATCATCGGCCTTTCGGTCGTCTACAAGGCGCTCGACAATCTCGGGGCTTATCAGCGCTGGTTTGGGTTCCAGCCGAACACCAAGGCCGCAACGCTGATCTTCGGCTTCTTCCACGGCACGGGCCTGGCCACGAAGATCCTAGACTACGAGATCGCGTCAGAGGGCCTACTGGCCAATCTTCTGGCGTTCAACGTGGGCGTCGAGCTTGGCCAGATCATGGCGCTTGCCGTGATCCTCATCGTCATGGGCTTCTGGCGGAAATCCCCAAGCTTCTTCCGCCAAGCCTACACCGCCAACGTCGTCATGATGTCCATGGGATTCATCCTCATGGGCCTGCAAATCACCGGCTACTTCGTAGCCACCTGAGAATTTAGGAGACCAAAATGTTTAACGCAAAAAAACCGAGCCTTGATGAGCTTCCCAGCTCCGCGCAGCTTATCCGTTCCACTGCCATTGCGGCGGCCAGCGCCGTTGCGATCCTTGTGACCGTCGTGCTGCCTGCCGAATACAACATCGACCCGACCGGGATCGGCGGGGTTCTCGGGCTGAGCGAGATGGGTGAGATCAAAGCCCAGCTTGCGGAGGAGGCCGAAGCCGACAGGCTGTTGGAGATCGAAGCCGAAGAGCAGTCGAGCCTTATGAACGATATCTTTGGACTTTTTGTCGGCACGGCATATGCACAGGACGCCGAAATCTGGCGTGACGAAACCACCTTTACGCTTGCACCCGGCGACAGTGCCGAGTGGAAGCTGGTCATGGAAGAGGGCCAGACGGTGGAATACCGAATGCTGGTCGATGGCGGTCGGGTGAATTTTGACATGCACGGCCACGGCGGCGGCAATTCGGTGACCTATGAAAAGGGCCGCGGTTCGACGGGCGACGAGGGCGAGATCATCGCGGCATTCGACGGCGAACACGGATGGTTCTGGCGGAATCGGGACAGCCAGCCCGCAACCGTGACTGTCCAGGTGCGCGGCGAATACACCGAATTCAAAGACGCAAGTTGACACAAGGGCAGCCACCCGCATGAAAAGATGCGGGTGGTTGCCTGGCTCCGAAACAGACCTTGGATGAGTCCGCAGTCTCGCCTCAGATTTTCCCCCGAAACCAACCTCGGGCATCTTTTGGCCAATCAGTGAGTACCCGCGTGGCAATGTCACGCCTATGTTACGGGATACTTCTTGACCTCCCCCTACTGGAAGCTTGCATAAGGATCGCATGATCTGCGTTTTCCGCCTCATTTTGATTCTTGCATTGAGCTTCGGTGCCGTGGTTGCGCCGGATGTATCGGCAGCGAATGCGGCTGAGGCAGCAATGGCTCAGATGGTGGGCGCTGAAAGCGGGGACGACCATTGCGGCGGATGCGATCCGATCGGATTTGCTGACGGGATAACCTGCGAGGGTGGGTGTACAGTCCCTTGTGGCGCGGGAACTACGGCCGGTATCGTAGCTCGTACGTCAGCGATGACGCTTGAGATGGCCTTCGGTGTTGTCATCCCGGTCGCGGGACCTGTGATCCCGATTGGCGCGGTTCCCTCCCTTGATCCATTTCCTCCCAAGCTGCCTGTCTGAACCTGATAGCGGCCTCGCTTGTTGCGGGGCCTGACCGTTGCCTTGGCCGAAGCTGGCTGAGTGCGACCCTTTCAGATCAAGGCAGAAGTAATGACCCTCAACAGACTGATTTCACGACGGCACGTGCTGCGCACCGGTGCCGCTTTCACGGCCATATCCACTCTGTCACCGGCACGAGTAGCGATGGCAGGTCCGACAGAGGACCCATTCTTGCTACGCGCTGCGGCCGGACAAGCCGCCCTGCGACCGGCACCCTACGGCCCTACCGACGTCTGGAGCTACAACGGATCCCTCCCCGGCCCCGAGATCCGGGTGCGGCAGGGAGACCGAATTCGGGTTCTGGCCCGGAACGGGCTAAATGAAGGGACGACGGTCCACTGGCATGGCATTCGCACACCCAATGCGATGGACGGTGTGCCGTTCCTGACACAGGACCCGATCCCGGTCGGTGGCGAGTTTCTCTACGAATTCGATGCGCTGGACGCAGGTACATTCTGGTATCACCCGCACCAGCGCAGTTCGGAACAGGTCGGGCGCGGGCTTTACGGGCCGCTGATCGTCGAGGAAGCAAACCCGATCCGCGTGGATCGCGATTTGACCTGGATGCTCGATGACTGGCGGATGACCGGCGACGGACAGATTGCGACAGATTTCGGAAGCCGGCACGACGCGATGCACGGCGGTCGTATCGGCAATTCCGTGACGATCAACGGCCAGATCCCTGACCGTATCGCGGTGCGATCCGGGGAACGCATCCGCCTTCGGCTGGTCAATGCAGCGAACGCGCGGATATTCGGGCTGGATTTCGGGGGGCTTGCGCCGGTCGTGGTCGCTCTGGACGGTCAACCCGTGTCACCTCATGTACCAGACGATGACATCGTGGTGGTCGGTCCGGCCATGCGTGTCGATCTGGTGATTGATATGACCGGCAAGCCCGGAGAGAGCCTGACCATCACCGATGTCTTCTACAGGGATCTGGAATACCGTCTGGTCGATCTCGCCTACGGGCCGGATCGGTTACGGGACGCGGTCCCGGACTGGTCGATGGAACTGCCACCCAACCCGCTGGCCGAACCCGATATGCAAGCTGCCACGCGGCATCAGATCATCTTTAATGGCGGCATGATGGGGCAGATGATGATGGGCGGCGGCATGGGGTCCATGATGGAGCAGATGCGCGAAGGCAACATGTGGTTCATCAACGGCAAAGCAGCAACGGGGCACATGATGGATCCATTGCTGGTCCTGCCGCAGGGCACGTCGCATGTGCTGCAGATGGACAATCGCACCGCGTGGCATCACCCGATGCATCTTCATGGACATTCGTTCCGTGTGATCACACGGAACGGGCAACCGACACGGCATCGCGAATGGCAGGACACCGTCCTGATGGCACCGGAGGAACGGGTCGAGATCGCCTTCGTGGCGGACAATCCGGGAGACTGGATGTTCCATTGTCACATCTTGGAACACCAGGCGGCCGGCATGATGGGCATCATACGTGTCGATCCTGGCACGACCAAAACCTGAAACAATCTCACGTAACGATCACCACGAAAGGAAAGAACCGATGAAGAAACTAATTGGACTTGCCAGTCTTGGCACCGCAGGTGCTGCCGCTGTCCTTGCAATGAGCCTGAATGCCGCGCCTGCAGCAGCGCAAGAGGCCACGCTCTACAAGAACCCGCAATGCGGATGCTGCGAGAGCTATGCGGACTACCTGCGCGAGAATGGCTTCACGGTCGAGGTAAAGCCGACCCATGATCTGGCTCAGATCAGCCGTGATGCAGGTATCCCGGACGATTTCCAGGGCTGCCATACGACCTTTCTGGGTGACTACGTCGTCAGCGGTCATGTGCCAATTGATGTCGTCAACAAGTTGCTTGATGAGCGCCCGGACATTGCCGGTCTGACACTTCCCGGCATGCCGTTGGGATCGCCGGGTATGGGGGGCGCGAAGCAGGAACCGTTCAAGATTTACACCGTCGAAGAAGGTGTGAACCCGACCGTCTATGCGGTCGAATGATTAATTGCGCGGACTGGTGCGATCCCGTGCCTGACCGGTTTCAAGGGAAAACAAAGGATGAAGTGCATGATGATGGATGGTGGAATGATGGGTGGCGGCATGATGATCGCGATGGGACTGGTTTGGTTACTCATCGTGGCGGTGCTGGTGCTCGCGGCAATCGCCTTGGTCAAATACATCCGCTCGGACAGCGGAAAATAGAAATGCGCCAAGATGCGGAATGAGGGCGACAGCAACGGCGACGGCCTGTTGTCGATGGGGATTGGTCTGGGGGCGTGCGTCCTGCTTGTCGTGGCATCGATAGTAGCACTCTCGTTGTATTTGGATAGCCAGAAGAAGGCACAAGCGACATGAAAAACACCATTAGGCTCGCCGCGGTCTTGCTCGCCACAACGGTCTCTCCCGTTTCGGCGGAGAGCGACTTGCGCATGGGCGAGCGTCTCTATCAGGAGAATTGTGCCAGTTGCCATGGCGCAAACCTGGAGGGGCAGCCTGATTGGCGCACCCGATTGCCGAACGGCAGATTGCCTGCCCCGCCGCATGATGCGTCGGGTCATACCTGGCATCATACGGACCGCGTATTGTTCGACATCGTGAAACGCGGACCGGCGGCGATTGTCGGGGCCGGTTATGAAAGCGACATGCCCGGATATGAGGGCGTACTGACAGATGACGAAATCACGTCGATCGTCGACTACATCAAGAGCACCTGGCCCGACAAAGAACGTGCCTTTCAGAGTGAGCGGACCCGCGAGGACCAGCAAGCAAAGCCATGACCAGCTATCGTGACAATATGACTGTTCCCACGCCCCGCCGGAGAAATCTCGGCTTTGTGCTGGTGCCCGTCGTGGCTTTGGCCCTTATGGTCCTGTTTGGCTGGGGGCTTTTCAGCGAGGGCGATGATCTGCCGTCCGCGCTTATCGACAAGCCCGTACCGGAGTTTGCACTCGCTCCGGTGCTCGGCCGCGAGGAAGGTCTTTCGACGCAGGACCTGATCGGCCATGTTTCGCTGGTGAACGTCTTCGCCTCGTGGTGCGTGCCCTGCCGCGCCGAACATCCGCTATTCATGGAATTGAGCGCCACGGGCGAAGTGCCGCTCTACGGGATCAACTACAAGGATCCGCCCGAACAGGCGCGCGCCTGGCTAGACGAACTGGGTGATCCCTACACCCGCATCGGGGCCGACATAAACGGACGTGCGGGCATCGAGTGGGGTGTTTACGGCGTGCCTGAAACCTATGTCATCACGTCCGACGGCACCATTGCCTACCGCCATGTCGGCCCCATCACGCGAGCGATTCTGGAGGAAACCCTTTTGCCGATCGTCCGTGATCTGAAAACCCAAGCCGGCAAGGAGCCAACGCCATGAAATATCTAAAAACGGCGCTGCTCGTCTGGGCATTGTCCGTCGGCGCTGCGTTTGCCGGGCCGCAAGGCTTCGCACTGCACGACACGCCGCAGCCGGTGATCAATGTGCGCTACGAGACCGAGGACGGCAGCCGTGGGGACATGGAGGATTTTCGCGGCAAGGTGATCCTCGTGAATGTTTGGGCAACCTGGTGCGTGCCATGCCGGGAAGAGATGCCGACGCTGGATGCGCTTCAGGCGGAACTTGGCGGCGACCGGTTCGAAGTGGTCGCCCTGTCCATCGACCGGGCCGGATCGCCCGTCGTGCGGCGTTTCTACGACGAGATCGGTGTCACCAATCTCAAGATATATGTCGACAAGACCATGCTGTCGATGACCGCGCTGCGCACCGTCGGTCTGCCGACAACGATCCTGATCGACGCGCAGGGGCGGGAGCTTGGGAGACTGGTCGGCCCGGCCGAATGGGATGATCCCGAGATGGTCTCCTTCTTGCGAGGCTTTATCGAATAAGCGCCCCTGAAAGAGCGCCGCCCGCCCTTGACCGCCCAGTTATCAGAATGACCAGTACTCAAACTTCAGAAGGATTTTCCGGATGACCGACATATCATCTTCCAACGATGCGGGTGCCGCCGACATCGAAAGCGCAGGCAACTGGCCCCGGTGGTTGACACGCAGACGATTGCTGTTCGTCGGTGCGGCAACCGTGATGGGCGGCGGCATGGCTCTGAACTGGGGATGGCTCACCGCGATCGGGCTCGCGCCTGTCCTGGTCTCACTGGCACCCTGTGCCGCGATGTGCGGGCTTGGTCTGTGCATGAAGGGCGGGTCCGGCGGGAAATGCAACGATGCGGGTAGTGGCACGCCCGATCAATCCGAAAGGTGATGCAGTTGATTATCTATCTGACCCGGCGCGCCGCCTTGGTCACACTTGCGGCCACGATCTCCTTTCCGGCCTCCGCCAATCATCCGGGTGAAAATCTGGATGCGCGGATGTTCGAGATGGAGCCATACTTCCAGGCCATCGACGCAGCACAGGCCCCGGATTTCGAGTTGCGGAATGCGGAGGGCAATCCTGTGCGCTTGGCGGATTTCAGCGAAAGGGTCGTCATCCTGCATTTCATCTACGCCAACTGCCCGGATCTCTGCCCGCTCCATGCGGAAAAGATCGCGGCGGTCCAGGCTTCGATCAACGACGGGCCGATGAGCGATCTGGTGCAATTCATCTCGATCACGACCGATCCCGTGAATGACACGCCGGACGTTCTGCGCGACTACGCGGACCGGCATGGGCTCGATCCGAGCAACTGGGTCATTCTGACCAAACGGCCCGATCAGAGCGACGACGCGACGCGCCTTGTGGCGCGGGACTATGGGCTCGAGTTCACCACGACCGCCGACAGCGACATGATGATGCACGGTGCGGTCACCCATGTCGTGGATATCGGCGGGCGGTTTGCCGCAAAGTTCCATGGCATGGATTTCAAGAATGTGAACCTGATCCTCTATGTCAGCGAGTTGATCAACAATGCCCAGCATCGACGCCGGGAACGCAGTTGGTGGGACCGGGTGACAGGGGTGTTTCAATGAGTGTCACCGCGACTGGCGTCAGGCTGTCCTCGACAGACGGAATTTCACTGACAGCCCTGCGTCGGTATTTTTCGGTAATCATCCCGGCCAATCTGGTCTGGGAGTTCGCGCACATGCCGCTCTACACGATCTGGAACGAGGGCACCTGGGGTGAGATCGTCTTCGCTGCGGTTCATTGCACGGGTGGCGACATCCTGATTGCCATGAGCGCGCTGGTGCTCGCCTTGATGATGTCGGGCCGAGGCTGGCCCATTGTCGCTTCGACGCGACGCTCGGTAACCGTCCTGACGGTGGTGTTCGGGTTGGGATATACGCTGTTCAGCGAATGGCTCAACATCGTGATCCGCGCGGCTTGGGCCTATTCGGACCTGATGCCGATCATTCCGGTCCTCGATGCAGGGCTGTCGCCCGTGCTGCAATGGATCGTAATCCCGCTGATTGCCTTCTGGTGGGCATCACGGCCCTTTAGCGGACATGGAAACGCATGATGGATATTTCCGGCATCGGCATCTTCGCGGCCTTTCTGGCGGGGGCCATTTCGTTCCTGTCGCCCTGCGTCCTGCCACTGGTTCCGGGCTATGTTTCCTACATCGCTGGCCAGCCGGATTTGCGCACGACACGGTCGGTCGGTCTGCGGGCGCGCGCCGGGGCACTGGGCCTAAGCACCTGCTTCGTTCTGGGGTTTTCGACGGTTTTCGTCGCCCTCGGGGCCGGGGCCAGCGCGATCGGATCATTGCTGCTGACATGGCGCATCGAGCTGAACTATCTGGGCGGCGCGATCATCATCCTGTTCGGACTGGTCATGTTGGGCGTCTTTCGTCTGGATGCCTTCTCGCGCGACACCCGCTTCACACTCGACATTCCGGGGGGTCGCCCGCTTGGAGCCTACGTCCTGGGCTTGGCCTTCGCCTTTGGTTGGACCCCCTGCATCGGACCGATCCTTGGCGCGATCCTGACACTCAGTTCGACTTCCGGCGGTATGTCGGACGGAATCTGGCTGCTGTCGATCTATTCCGCGGGGCTGGGCGTGCCGTTCCTGTTGGCCGCGCTGTTCACCGACGCCATCGCCGCGCGGGTCAGACAGATCGGCAAGGCCGGTCGCTGGCTCTATAAGGGCGCAGGCGTCGCCATGATCATCATGGGCGTTGCCATCATGACCGGCCAATTGTCCCGGTTTGCCTACTGGCTTCTGGGAACCTTCCCATTCTTGGCCTCAATCGGTTAGTCTTCCTCGGCATTCCTGATGTGAAGCCAGATCAGTGCTGACCCGATGACGAGAAAGATCAGGTTGAGGAAGAACGTGTAATCGATGCTGAACCGGACCATTTCCTGAAGCGACGGCCGCTCGGTCGGGATCATCCCTACGAGAGCGAACAGGTAATGCACCGTAATTCCCGCAGCGACCATGCACAGGTACAGCAAGCCTGAAAGATAGAGCGCATACTGCCAGCCGTAATACTTTGCGCGCACCCAGATCACCGTGGCAGCAACAAGATCGGCTCCGAGAAAGGCGATCACGCCTCCGAACGACGCGTCGCGCGACCAGAGCATCGCGGCCAGGGGGACATTGCCCATCGACCCGATGAAGGTGAAGAAGGCCACGACCGGTGCCACCAGCGCGTTTTCAAGAACGATCAGGAAGCCCGGCGCGTCCTGCGCACCGCCATCTCCGACCAGAAAGATCGCGTTCCAGAAGCTCTGCGGCACAAAGACGGAAATGAAACCCGCGACCGTGAAGCCGAAGAGGATCTCCTTCCAGACCATCTTCCATTCCATGAAGAAAGCGCGGGCGATCCGGTCCCATCCTTCGCGGGACAGCAGTTTGTCGCGGAACGAACCCTTCATGGTCTGGTCCCTCTCCATACCTTCGTCGGACTGGGCCTTCTCCGCATGCTCTTTTGCGCTTTCGACAAACGACCTTGGAAGCCATATCAGGGTGAGGGCATAGGCGTAGATCGTCATCAGGATGCCAAGCATGAAATTTGCCACCATGAATTTCCAGCCCAGCAGGACCAGAAGGACGATTCCAAGCTCGATCACCAGATTTGTCGATGAAATCAGGAAGGCGATCGAATTGACCGGATGCGCACCCTTCACGAGGATCGAACGCGACGCGGCAAGAGCCGCGAAGGAACAGGACGATGACACAAACCCAAAGAAGCCGGCAATGCCTGCCTTCCTGGCACCACGGTCGCCAAGAACACGCGCCATCTGATCCCGTGTCACGAAAATCTGGATGCCTGCGGAGATGATATACCCGAAGATGAGCGCCCAGAGCGCCTTCCAGAGCATGCCCGCCCCGGTCGTGAATGCTTCGATTATCTGGTCCATTCAGCTTGACCCTTTTTCGCAGTGCTGTCCGACTTGCGCATCTATCGGGAGAACGAGTCCGAGGGATATGAAAACGGCACCCGCCTTTCAGCCGATCAGATAGACCCTAATCGGCATCCAGATCCCCATGACCATCATCATCAGGTTCTCTGTGAGCGAGACAAAGCCGAGCGGTACGTTGCTGTCGCCGCCGACGCAGGCGCACTTCAATTCACGCTTGTCGATATAGACCGCCTTGAAAACCGATACTGCGCCAACAGTGCCGATGAACAAGGCCACCGGTGCCGAAAGCCAGGTCAGCGCCCCAGCGACCATGAGGATACCTGCGAAAGCCTCTCCGAACGGATAGATTTTGCCATATCGTACCCACCGACGCGCCAGCAGGTCGTAGTTCAGGAACATGGTCGAAAAGCTTTCGACATCCTGAAGTTTTTGTACGGCCAGAAAGCACATCGAGATCGAGATGAACCATTCCAGGGCGCGCAGGGTGAAAATGTTCTCGAAGCTGTACCACGACAAACCGAGCGCCATCAGGAACGCGACGGCAAAGATCGTGATCACGGGCTGGTAGGACGTGTCCGAGCGTTCGTCTTCCGGCGCATCGATGCCGAAATGGACCCGAAGGTCGTCATATCCGCCGATCCGCTCTTCCCCGATCCAAGTTTGCGGGGTGGTTTCGACGCCGTGCTCTTCCATGAACGCGTCGGTTTCCTCACGCGTGGTCAGATGGTGGTCCTCAACCTCATACCCTTGCCTCTCCAGCAAGTCTTTGGACTTCAGACCGTAGGGGCAGAGGTGGCCCGGCATGACCATGCGGTACAGCGTCGCCGACTGCGCTTGTGTGCTTGAATGGTGCTTCATGTCATGCCCCGCAACTGTAGAATCCCCGGAATCCGGCGGTCAGACCGGCATCGAGCTCGATCGTCAGAGTCGCATCGACCGGTTCGGTACCTGCGGTTTCGAGCGCAGCACCGTCTTGGGGAACGCCAAGGCGGATCGACAGGCCTTCTGTGCCCAATTCGCCGGCTGCATTCTGTTCGACCCGGACGAGATCGCCGCTCAGCTTGACGAGCCCGACGGCTGCGCCATCGATCTCACCCAATGCCAGTGAGGCCGGACTGCCGGTTGTATAGTTGAATGTGCACGCCGCGCCATTCGGCAGAAGCTGCGCGATATCCTCCTTCGTCAGGAAGCCGGGGTCGAGCACTGCGACGTTTGCTGTTGACAGGGCTTGATCCAAGCTCACAATACGGGGGCTCTCGACACTTGCAGTCTCGGATGTGTCGCCGGATGCATCGATATCGTTGATCAGATAGCGCATCTCCGCGATTTCCTTATCTTGCGCATAGATGATCTCGTCCGCGAGCTTGCGCACGCGCGGATCCGAGATATCGGCGCGGCTCGATGTCATGATCGCGATCGAATGGTGTGGGATCATCGCGCGCATGTAGCTGGTATCGCCCACCGTGACCTGGCTTCGTACGAGCCAGAGCGAGGCGGCGAACACGACGACGGCACCGCTGAAAATAGCGGCATTTACGGTCTTGCTCGAATACATTGAAAGCATGAACGCCAACATGATGATCGCCATCGTCGCACCCATCAACAGCGCCATATAGGCTCGGGTTTCGGACCAGAAAACATGGGTCAGAAGATAGGTGTTGAGATACATCAGCCCGAACATCACGACCGTCGAGGTCGCGATCATGGCGGTAAATCTCCAATATGACATGACGTGCTCCTTTCGCTTGTTCCATCCCCGTTCAGAACATCAACAACCTTCCAGCGATGGAGGGTTCCAACTCTTTTGGGATGAGGTTTTGTGGCGCTCCTAATCCATCTTTCTCGTGACCACGAGGAAGATTGTAGAGGCCGAGCAGCTGATGAGGAGAAAGCCATTCAGGGCCTCGATGCCGGCAAGAAAGCGCAAATGACCCGTGGGATAAATATCGCCAAGCCCCAGAGAGGAGTAATTGACGATGGAAAAGTAGAAAACATCCATGAATGAATCGACGTTGTCTTGAGCGAAACCGCCAATACCTAAGAACTCGCCGAAACTGAAACCCAGTGCGTAAAGCCCGGCTTCACCTATGTGGGCGGTCGCGAGTGTATAGAGGGCAAATAAGAGGCGGCTTAATTGTGTGAATGGAGTGCGTTTGGTGGCCGTCATGACGAAACTCATCGCACGGACATGCACAAGTCCGCTCAAACCGAAGAGCACAATCGCAAAGAGGATCGCCCAAGCCAAACGCTCGCACCCTACAACGCAGTATTCTTGAGTTGCTCTTCGCCGCGGTGTTTCGTTGCCAAATCGGCGAGGATTGGGCAATCCGGGCGGTGATCCCCGGCACAGGCGTCCACTAGATGTGCTAGCGTCGCGCGCATTTCCTTCAGCTCCGCAATCTTGTCGTCGATCCGTTCAAGATGCTGCTCGGCGATATCCTTGACTTCGGCGCTGGCGCGTTTTTCGTCCTCGTACAGAGCAATAAGGTTGCGGCAGTCTTCAATGCTGAAGCCGAGCGCCCGGGAACGGCCGAGAAACGCGAGCTTGTGCGCATCGCTTTCACGGAATGTGCGATAGCCGTTCGTGCTGCGAAGAGGCTTCACAAGCCCGACATCCTCGTAGTATCGGATCGTCTTGGCTGGGAGGCCAGAAAGGGCGGCGACATCTCCAATATTCATGATCAGGTTCTCCTTATTCAGCGGCGACAGGGTTAGGGGATAGTAAAGTGGCCTCTTCACCACCGCGCGCTCTGGCTTCTTCCATGATGGGACGGACCCTGCGTAGCCGAAGGGCGTTGGTCAGCACGAAGACCGAACTCAGTGCCATGGCTCCGGCAGCCAGGACTGGCGAGAGCAACAAGCCGAACGTGGGGTAGAGCACACCCGCAGCCACCGGGATCAGCGCGACGTTGTAGCCGAACGCCCAGAACAGGTTCTGACGGATGTTGCGCATCGTGCGGCCTGATACTTCAAAGGCGTTGACCACGCCGCGTAGATCGCCCGACATCAGCACCACATCGGCGGATTCGATGGCCACATCGGTTCCCGTGCCGATGGCGATACCGACATCCGCATGTGCCAGCGCGGGGGCGTCGTTAATGCCGTCGCCGACGAAGGCGATCCGTCGGCCCCCTTGGCGAAGCTCGTTTAGTGCGGCCACCTTGCCATCGGGCAGAACGCCGGCGATCACGTGGTCGATGCCGGTTTCGCGTGCGATGGCATCGGCTGTCTCGCGCTTGTCGCCGGTGATCATAGCGACCTCCAGCCCAAGGCGGTGCAGCGCGCCAATGGCGGCCGCGCTGGCGGGTTTGACCGGATCGGACACGCCGAGGACCGCTGCAACCCTGCCATCCACCGCGGCAAACAATGCCGTGCGGCCCAGCACGGCCAAGCGGCCCTCCGCCTCGACCAGCGACCCGATGCTCAGTCCTTCGCGGACCATCAGGCGATCTGCACCGACAAGCACCTCGTGGCCGGCAACCTTGGCCCGAACGCCGTAGCCCGTGATGGATTCGAAGCTCTCGACGTCGTGACGTGCCGCGTTCTCGGCCTGGGCCGCGCGCACGATGGCTTCGGCGATGGGATGCTCGGACTGCGTCTCGACCGCCGCCACCAGTGCCAGGATGTCGGCCCGGTCGACCCCGTCGGCCAGGACCATATCGGTCAGTTCGGGGCGCCCTTGGGTGACGGTGCCGGTTTTGTCGAGCGCGATAACATTCACCGACGTCAGTCGTTGCAGCGCGTCGCCCTTGCGGAAAAGCACACCCATCTCGGCTGCGCGCCCAGTACCGACCATGATCGAGGTCGGCGTGGCCAGTCCCATGGCGCAGGGGCAGGCTATGATGAGAACCGAGACCCCGGCCACAAGCGCGTAGGACAGGGAGGGCGAGGGGCCGACCAGCAGCCAGACCAGAACGGTCAACGCGGCCAGTGCCATGACCGCCGGCACGAACCACAGCGTGATCCGGTCCACCAGGCCCTGGATCGGCAACTTGGCGCCTTGCGCCTGCTCCACCATGCGAATGATTTGCGCGAGCGTCGTGTCGGCGCCGACACGTGTGGCGCGGAACTGGAAGCTGCCGGTGCCGTTGACGGTGCCGCCGGTGACCGGATCGCCCTCGGACTTGGAGACGGGAACCGGCTCTCCGGTGATCATGCTCTCGTCGACATGGGCGCTGCCTTGCGTGACGTCCCCATCCACCGCAATGCGTTCGCCGGGACGCACAACGAGGATGTCGCCGGTGCCGATCCGTTCGATGGCGACGTCCTGCGGCTCCCCGTCCACTAGAACTCGCGCAGTGCGGGCCTGAAGGCCAAGAAGCTTCTGGATCGCGGCACCGGTGCGGCCCTTGGCGCGCGCCTCCATCCAGCGGCCCAGAAGGATCAGCACGACGATGACTGCCGCTGCCTCGAAGTAAACGGCACGGGACGCCACGGGCAGCAGCGCAGGCGCAAAGAGCGCGGTAAGAGAATAGAGATAGGCTGCGCCGGTGCCAACGGCGACGAGGCTGTTCATGTCGGGCGCGCCCTTCAGAAGCGCGGGGAAGCCCTTGGCGTAAAAGTGGCGTCCGGGCCAGAACAGCACAACTGTCGTCAGTGCGAACTGGATCATCCAACTTGTCTGGTGACCGATGGTGCGGCCGATCATCTCGTGCATCCCCGGCACTAGGTGTGCACCCATCTCGAGCAGGAAAACCGGCAGCGCCAATGTCGCAGCGAAGGCGGTCTTACGGGCCAGATCGCGCGCTTCGCCTGCCTTGCGGGCGCTGTGCTCCTCGGGCAAGACACTGTCCGCCGGTTCAGCAGGGTAGCCGGCGTCTGTGGCAGCTTTCATTAGATCGGAGATCTTCATCGCGCCCTCGACATAAGTCACGGTTGCGGTCTCGGAGGCGAGATTGACGTTGACCTCCAGAACGCCAGGCACTGCCGCCAGCGCCTTATCGACACGGCCGACGCAGGACGCGCAGGACATGGACGAGACGTTCAGGCGAATAGTCTGCGTCCGGACGGGATAGCCGGCCCGATCCAGCGCGTCGATCAGCTCCGGTATCCGGGTTTCCGAGTCGATTCGGACCTGCGCAGTTTCGGCCGCAAGGTTCACATTGACTTCTTCGACCCCGGGCAGCGCCGAGAGCGCGCGCTCGACCCGACCGACACATGATGCGCAGGACATGTTCTGGACAGAGACCCGCAGGTCTTGTGTGACTGGCATGAGCGTCTCCTTCGTCTCTGGGTAAGATATCTAGGGCTTCCACCAACTGGAAGGTCAAGCTTTTCAGAATATATTTTTGCCCTTGACCTTCCTCCGCTGGAAGCGCCCACCTGAAGATAAGAGAGAAGGAGACGTATATGAGCAGCTTCACAGTTCCGGGAATGAGTTGCGGGCATTGCACCGCAACAATTGACAAGGCGATTAGGTCTATTGACCCAACTGCGACCGTTTCGTGCGACTTGAGCACGCATACCGTTTCGGTCGAGAGTTTTCTCAGCGTCAGGGCGGTGTCGGAAGCGATCAAAAACGCAGGATACGATGTGTCGGCGCCAGCCGCGACCTGAATAACCCTTGGGACTGCAATTACTGGTGCAAAACTTGCCGGATCACGTACCCAGCGTCCTGTCGTGCCAAGTCGATTAAGCGCACTCGACCAAATGATTGTCCTTGGATGGGCGGTAACTCGATTGCGTCATACCTTCGCTCGACAACCAGTCCAACTTTTCCTCGACCTCAAGATATTCAGCGCCTTTCTCGGACGCGGTTCAGTTGCCTTCCTGCTGTCGCTGGTCAGCACTTCGTTCGGCTTGAATAGCGCGCTGACGCTCCGGCCACGTTGATTGGATGTAAGCGATGATGTTCCAGATTTCGGCGTCCGACAGCTGGTCGCCGAACCCGGGCATGCCGCTTTCGAACTCGACCCCTTGGAGGGCAAGAGCGGCCTTGCCGCCCAGCTTGGTGTAGTCAAACAGCACGCCATCGGGATGATGCCAGGTATGACCGGTTTCGTCATGCGGCGGTGCAGGCAGGACGCCATCTGGTCCGGCCGACCGCCAATCCGGCTGTCCTTCCAAATCGGCACCATGGCAGGCCGCGCAATATTCTCTGTAAAGATCTTCACCCTGTGCAATGTCGGCGGCTTCCGGCGTGGATTCGGTCAGCACACCGGCCGTGCTCATGAGCCAGGCTGCGGCTCCGCCACCGCCCAGAAAAATCACCGACAGCATCAGGTATCTTCGCATCACGTCACTCGCATCCATGTCATCATGCCGGCGGCCGCGTGGCTGAGCATGTGGCAGTGAAACAGCCAGTCGCCTGGATTATCGGCGACAAAGACAACGGTCCGCGTTTCGCCCCGGAACATCGTTATCGTATCCCGGAGCGGCCCCAATGTGGCATCCTCGCCGATTTCGCGGAAATGCATCCCGTGCAAGTGCATCGCGTGCGGGAAGGACGTGTCGTTGCTAATCTCAAGCTTGACGGTCTGCCCGAGAGCGAGACCGGCAAGCGGTGCATCGGGCATTCCGACGGTGCCGTTTAAGGCCCAGTATTCGTTTTCGTCGACCAGATCGCGGAAGGATTTCCGTTCACCGTTCAAGACCGCCGATTGCATCCGGCCCATCGCACCGCCCTCGATGTTAAGGCGAACGGGAACCGCATTGTCTAGGCCCGGAACATCCATATTCGCATTGCTCGGCAGGGCAGGGGGGTCATCCCGGCGTACGGCGGACGCCCGACCGGTCACGGTAAGGGCAACTTGTGACATACCTTCCCCATTGTCGAGGCGCACCAGATGGGCCGTTTCACCGGAGTCGGCAGTCACGTCGACGATCAGATCGGCGCGCTGGCCGGGGCCGAGAATGAGGGGTTCGCCGAGCCTCTGGGGTTGCGCCAGTGGCATCCCGTCCAACGCGATGGTCCAGCCTTCCATTCCGGCGATATCAACGACGAAGATCCGCGCGTTGGCCGCATTGATCAGACGCAGTCGAAGCCGTTCATTCTGACGCACATCGATCGCAAGACCGTACTGTCCGTTCGTCGCAACGAAATTTCCCATGCGGCCTGCGTGGCTGCGGGAATGCGCAGAGGTGAAGTCGGGATTGATCTGTGCGGTTTCGGGATCGAGAAGCCAATCGTCCAGGATCAGAACCTCCTCGCGATCCACTTCCGGAGCTTCCGCTTCCTCAACAATCAGCGCGCCGTAAAGCCCTCGGGCGACCTGTTCGAAGGACCTCGCATGGGCGTGATACCAATAGGTTCCGGCATCAGGTACAACGAAGTCGTAATCGAAACTCTCGCCCGGTTCGACGGCGGCTTGGGTCAGCCCGGCGACGCCGTCCATCGCGTTGTCGATCCGGATTCCGTGCCAGTGGACCGAGCTTGCCTGTGGCAGCGCGTTCAGTAACTTTCGCTGAACGCGGGCACCCTGCGCGATCCGCAACTCCGGGCCGGGCATCATGCCGTCATAGCCCCATATTTCCGTCTTTGGATAAGGCGGCGGCGCGAGCTGGACCGCGCTCACTTGAGCTTTGAATTCGTCAAATTGAGGCGTCAATGCGCGCCCCGCTCTGGGCAATGGAAGGACAGCGGCCGCCGAAGCGCTACGCAAAAGGAAATCCCGACGTATCATGTTCTCTCCTAGCCTTAAATAGTATGGAGCTCTGGCGCGCCCCGTCGCTTTGATCGTAGTTCGGCTGCGACACCCGTAAGGTGATTTTCTCTTCTGCTTTCAGCAACCTGATAGCCAGAAGATTGACCGACATCGCAGGCAAGTCGAAAATAGGGAGGAACCGAGTTTCGGTTTACACGACCGCGCCGAATTCCACCGAACACGTTGCCCTGCCGAGTCAAACTGCCGAGCAAATCATAGTTCAGGTCCGCGACGGTCCAGCCGCGCACGGCAAGAAGCTCTGGAAGAGTCGCGGTCGGTGGCGATTGGCCAACTTCCCGGTAAAAAAAAATTTTACCCTTTAATCTGTTAGAAAATGCCATTCGCTTCTTGGAGTTCCCGGACGAATTGCGTGACCATCTTGACATCAGCGTCTGTCAGTCCCTTGACCGGAGGCATATTCCCGAAATTCCAGTGATGCGACCGGACACCGTTTTTCGCCGCCAAGACGAAAGCCATGTCCGAATGATGTGAAGGCTCATAGATCTTGTGCACAAGTGGCGGCGCAACACCATTCTGACCTGCTGCGTTGGCGCCATGGCATTCGGCACATTTCGCCTCGAATGCGCCTTTTCCGATCTGTGCATTCGCTGACAGGTCCGTCGGCACCGAAACCTCCACGATGGGTGCCCCTCGGGCCACGCCGCTTGTGTCCGGTGGCACCATCGAGTGACCGGCCGACTGTTGCCTGGATGGGGCCGCGTTCCAATAAACGGCGAGGCCCCCGATCAAAAAAAGGGCCAGAATGGCCAGAAGCATCTTGTTCATTCTTTACTGTCCCTCGCGAGAACCACTCTGCTCAAATCAGCTTCACCTGCGTTCCCAGAGCCGTTCGTTCAAAGACTTCCTCGATATGTTCGTTGTAGAGGCCAATACATCCGTTCGACGACTTGCGCCCGATCTTCCGAGTATCCTGCGTTCCGTGGATCCGGTAATACTGCCAAGACAGATAGAGCGCACGGGTGCCCAGCGGATTGGCGGGGTCTCCGCCTGGAATAAGTGCTGGCCATTCGGGGTTGCGCTCACGCATCGACGGCGTTGGCGCCCAGCTCGGGTTCTCCCTTTTTTCGACAACCTCGGTATAGCCCCGCTTTGTCAACTCATCGGTCAGGGGAACCGATGTCGGATAGATTCGCATTTCGCCATCGGTGGTCCAATGCTGCAACACTTTCGTGATCGTATCCGAAATGATGATACCTTTGTCCAGGGACTCGAAATGGTCCCGCCACTCGTGCGTGCGGAAAGACGATAAGTTCCGACGCGTCGTTTCCACTCCCTGCGCCCGGAGTAACGACGGCGCAGCCAACGCGATTACGCCGCTCGCCGCAGCCAGTACGAAACGACGTCTATGGATTACAAAGGGTGCCTGCTCTACCATGGCATTCCTGCTACTGATTTCTTGCCTATCAGGTGTGCATAAACCACCTTCCAGCACTGGAGGGTCAAGCGAGCTCGTCTGACATAACAGTGAATTTTGTATCAGTTCGTAGCATCGCAAAAAAGTGCGCGCGAACCCGGCTGTCACCAGATCGTGATCCTCAAATATCTACCTTCGGCTTACTGACATCACGCGATTTGTTGCCGTGCCAAAATGACCTGAATGCGAGGCCTGTAAACACGAACGGCGCGCAATATGCATCCATGGAACATTGCAACCCTCATGGGCAGCACGGTTTGGAACACTGCGGTGTCGAAGCCGAAGGCGAAAACAACCTGTCCGATTTCCCAATCATTCGGCCGTTCCCTTAGTGGACACAGCGTTCCATGGCGGGAAGGTCGATAGTTAATGATTCATAGTTCGGTGGGCATCAAAAGCATCAGCCTTGGCGTCACAATTCGAGTTTCGCCTTGCGGCGCTCGTACTCCTCTTCGTCAATCTCACCTTTGGCATAGCGTTCGCGAAGAATCTCGGCCGCGTCGGATTTGCCGCCTGAGCGGGACCCGGCCGAGAACCCGCGGACGGCCAACACGATCAATGCGATGATCGCCCCCCAGAACAACAGCATCATCAAACCGCCAGCCATGCCGAATCCACCTCCCCACATCATGTGACCGAAACCGTTGCCCCAACTGTCCGCAGGATCGGCGAGCGCGGCTCCGGCGGACAATACTAGGGCTGACGGGGTTACAGCGGATACCATTTTTATCATGAGGTGTTCCTTTCTTGCTGATCAGGTTCTGTTTCGAGTGGTAAAGTGACGGTCACGAGAAGACCGCCTTCGGTGCGGTTCGTCAGCGCTACGTCGCCGCCATGGGCCCGCACAATCGTTCGCGCGATCGACAGGCCAAGACCGGTCCCACCGGTTTCGCGCGAGCGGGATTTTTCGAGCCGGAAAAACGGCTCGAACACTTGCTCGAGTTCGGCTTCGGGAACCCCAGGTCCGTTGTCGGAGACCCGTATCTGGACGTATTCGGCGTCATGTACGAAGGTGACCTCCGCCCCCCCGCCATAGCGCTGCGCGTTCTCGATGATGTTGCGCAGGGCGCGGCGCACCGATTGGGGACGCAAGCGAACGCTTATGCTGTTGGCTGTATCAAGGGTGAAGCCGTCGATCATGTCGGCCTGCAACTGCTTCAGGTAGGTTTTCAGATCCACCGTCTCGTAGACTTCGGAGCTGGCCATGCCCCGTGCAAAGGCAAGCGTTGCATCGACCATCTCCTGCATTTCCTCGATTGAGGCGACAAGACTTTCACGCGTTTCGTCCTCGTCCACCATCTCCGCCCGCACCCGCATGGCGGTCAGCGGAGAGCGCAGATCATGGCCCAATGCCGCAAGAAGTCTTGTCCTGTCCGCGACGAAACGCGTCAGTCTCGCCTGCATCCGATTGAAGGCCTGCGTGAGGCCGCGCACCTCGCTCGGACCGATCAGTGGCAACGGATCGACGGCTTCCCCCTTTCCAAGCCTGTCGGCTGCGCGCGAAACGCGCAGAAGCGGTCCGGTTAGCCGGGTCAGAAGAAACCAGCAGGCCGAGACTAGAATGATCGCCGCCGTGATTCCGAAACTGACGATTGAAGCCCATGGCCACTGCAACGGCGGCCGCTCGAACCTTGTTCCGACATTCAGCCACTGCCCGTCCGCCAGGGCGATCGACAGTTGCATTTCGATCGCGGAAAGCTCGCCCCGCATCATCGCGAGATGCATTTCGGCCATCTCCGGCGCGAGATGTGGCATCGGCGGAATGCCTTGCTCGACCTCGTGCAATTCCACGCGGATTTCTCGATCGTTCGCGCCACCTAGTAGTCCGCGAACGCGCGCCTCTACGGCTCCACCGTCTGCATGGCTTTCATGATCGACAGCGGGAATGTCCGAAAGATCGAAACGTACCAAAGGGGAATTCGCCGCTCTCAGGATCGCCTGCTGCAAGGACTCCGGCGCCTCTTCGAGCAAGAGCGCGACGTTCGCGGCCCGGCCTGCCGCTTCGAAACCCAAGGCGGCGCGCACGGCGAGACCACGCTCGTCGACGAACAGCCACAGGCTGATCGTCTGTGCGACAGCAAGCGCCGCGACGATCAGCAGGACCAACTGCCCACGAAGATTATCGAAGGGGCGCGGCATCAGCTCAACTCGTGGACATCGGCAGCCAGGCAATAGCCGCCGCCGCGCACAGTCGTGACGATGCGCGGCCGCGACGGATCAAGCTCGATCTTCCGGCGCAGTCGGCTGATCTGATTGTCTATGGTCCGGTCAAATACTGACGCTGCGCGGCCTGCCGTCAGATCGAGCAACTGATCGCGGCTGAGGACAAAACGAGGACGTTCCAGCAGGACGGTCAAAAGCTTGAATTCCGCGCTGGTCAGATCGATTTGCTCACCGTCCTCGTTCGAAAGTACCCGACTGTCCGTGTCCAGAATCCAATGGGCAAATGCGATACGTCGGCCCGAAAGTGTACCTGCATAGGGTTCGGCTTTCGTCGAACGGCGCAGGATGGCCTTGATCCGGGCGACCAGTTCACGCGGGTTGAAGGGTTTCGCTAGGTAGTCATCCGCGCCGATTTCAAGGCCAACAATCCGGTCGGTTTCCTCCCCGAGCGCGGTCAACATCAGGATCGGAACGGATCCACTTGCCGAAAGTCGGCGGCACACGGAAAGACCATCTTCCCCCGGCATCATGACATCGAGGACGATGAGGTCGTACTTGCCGTTCGCAAGCTTCGCATCCATGTCGACCGCGTCGCGCGCGGACGTTGCGCGCATCCCGTTCTTTTCCAGGTAGCGCGTCACGGCATCGCGGATTTCGCGGTGGTCATCGACGACAAGAATGTGCGGCGGTTCGCTCATAAGCCTTCCTTTAGATGAATGCCGGGTGCTTTCCCGAAGAGATTTGTCACGAAGTGTAACAGGCCCCGCGTTTGCGACCTGCCGATACAAAACGCCTGCGCTCCCTGCATTCCTTCGCGACAGGCATCTGCCATATGTTCTGTATCGCAACACTGACACGAGGTAACCTAAATGAAACGCAATACTCTACTCGCTGCAATGACCCTCACTGCAACCGTCCTTGGCGGTGCCGCGTTCGCGGAGTCCCACCACGGACACGGCGGAAAATCCGGACCCGGTGCCGCGCAAGGAGGTGCCCCCGGCATGATGGGCATGATGGAGGGCATGGATGGAATGATGGATATGATGCAGCGCATGCATGGCAACATGATGGGCGGCGGCATGATGGGCGTTATGGGCCCGATGGGCGGAGGCATGACGAAGATGCTGGACGCTGATGGCGACGGCAAGGTCACTCCTGAAGAGATGCGCACGCAGCTGCAGGCCAAGCTTGCCGAATATGACGGCGATGGCGACGGCTCCCTCTCGATTGCAGAGTTCGAAACGCTTCACAGCGCGATGATCCGCGAGATGATGGTGGACCGATTCCAGCACCTCGATGCCGACGGTGACGGCGCGGTGACGGCGGAAGAGATGGTGGCGCCTGCCGAAATGATGGAACGGATGCAGATGATGCGGTCGAACATGGCGCAGTCGCAGGGTCAGCCCGGCAATGGCCAGGGCATGGGCGACGGCACCATGATGAACGACAATTGAGAGGTTCGGCGCCAGCTCTGACTGGCGCCGCTTCCCCAAACGTCTGATCCGAAAACATCCGGACGCAACACCAGACCGCGTCCGGACTTGCCAAGTCCAGGCAATGAGCAGCAACCACAGAAAATCCGAAAGGGAGAAAATCGAATTGGCCTATACCTATGATCGTGTCTTGAAAGATGTCGCCTTGGGCGACGCTGAAATGCGCGTCCGCGATGCATTGACAGAAAAGGGCTTTGGCGTACTGACCGAGATCGACGTGAAGGCGACGATGAAAAAGAAGCTGGGTGTGGAGATGGCGCCCTATCGCATCCTTGGTGCCTGCAATCCGGGCATGGCCCACAAGGCCATCGAAATCGAGCCGCGCATCGGCGCGATGCTGCCCTGCAATGTGATTCTGCGCCAGATGGACGGAGGCACCGAAATCAGCGCCATTGACCCTGTGGCCTCTATGCAAGCGGTAGAGAACGCCGAGTTGCACGAAGTCGCCGATCAAGTCCGCGATTTGCTCCGGGCCGCTTTGGACGCGGCCTGAAGTCTCTCTCGATGCCCTTGACCTGACATGAGGCGCAGATGAACCGTAACAATACGCTCACACCAACCGTCAAGACCGCCATCGCGCTGGCATTCGCGGCGGCCTTGCTGGTCCTTGCGTTCGGACCGCTGCCCGACACCCTGACCCGCCTGAACGGCGACAGGATCTCTGCTTGGGTCATGGCTGCAGGTATCTGGGGGCCAATTTTAGTCGTCGGACTGATGACGATAGCGATCGTGGCCACGCCGATCCCAAGTGCACCCATCGCACTGGCTGCAGGCGCGGCCTACGGCCACACCGTCGGAACAGTTTACATCGTTCTCGGTGCCGAATTCGGCGCTCTTGCAGCCTTCGTTCTCGCCCGGTTTTTGGGTCGGGACGTATTGCGGCAATGGTTTGGCGACAAGATCGATGTTGGCTGGCTTGGCTCTCAGAACGCGCTAACATTCACGGTTTTTATCAGTCGGCTGTTACCATTCGTTTCGTTCGATATTGTCAGCTATGCAGCGGGGCTCAGCCGACTGCATTTCTGGCGCTTCGGACTGGCCACGTTAGCCGGAATTATTCCTGCCAGTTTCGTACTCGCGCATTTCGGCAACGAAGCCGTCAGCGGAGACACCTCCCGTGCTGCCTGGGCTGCAATCGGACTGGGCGCTCTGACCCTGACCCCGCTCGTCTTCATCGGCGTCAGGGACTGGCAAAGATGTAGATTACGCCATGACTGATCGTGACGCACACCATCTTCTGAAACGAGCACCATGGATTGAGCGCCAGGGGCATTTCGGTTTTCGGTTCCAAAGCAAAGAACAGGGACTCCCTCAATGTTGACCGCAGCGATACCATTTCCGGACATCGGAACCGATCTGTTCTCGATCGAAATCGGCAGTTTCACATTCGCGCTGCGTTGGTACGCGCTGGCCTATATCGTCGGCATCCTCATCGGATGGCGCATCTGTCTGGCCGCAGTCAATCGCCCGGCACTCTGGCCCCCGGCCGGTCCGCCACTTGATCGCGAGCAGATCGAGAACCTTCTGACATGGATCATACTGGGCGTGATCGTGGGTGGGCGCCTGGGTTTCGTGCTGTTTTATCAGCCCGGCTATTACCTGGCCAACCCGCTGGAAATCCTCAAGGTGTGGCAGGGCGGCATGTCGTTCCACGGCGGTTTTGCGGGTGTAGGGATTGCGGCGCTGATATTCTGTCTTCGTCAGAAAAGATCCCTGCTCAGCACCGCAGACCTGCTTGCGCTGGCAACTCCGCCGGGGCTGTTTCTGGGACGGCTGGCGAATTTCACCAACAACGAGCTTTGGGGGCGGCCTACGGACGTTCCTTGGGCGATAATCTTTCCGGGCGAGGCGGCGCAAGTCTGTGACGGCATCACCGGGCTCTGCGCCCGACACCCTTCGCAGCTATACGAGGCGCTTCTGGAAGGGCTGCTGCTCGGAACACTCCTGCTCTATCTCGCCTGGCGGCGCGGCTGGCTGAAGGCCCCCGGTGCTCTGACCGGGGTTTTCCTTACTGGGTACGGCCTTGCCAGAAGCTTCGTGGAACTGTTCCGGCAGCCGGACATGCAGTTCGTGACCGCCGAGAATCCGATCGGTCACGCGCTTCATTTCGGCGAATGGGGGCTGACGATGGGTCAAGTGCTTTCCGCGCCGATGATCGTGACAGGACTGGCTCTGATTTTTTACTCCTTCAGTCACTTCGGAAGCGCGGCCGACCAGAGGCCAAATACCGTCGTGTGATTAAGTGGAGCCAATAAAAGGAGGAACTCGAATGAACAGCAATGTGGAAGAACAATATAGTGGAACAGCGACCGAGAACGCACTGGTCGAAGGGCGAAAAGCGTTTCTCGGCTTCCTCGCGAAACGGGTCGGCAACCGCGCGGATGCCGAGGATGTTTTCCAAGAGTTCTGCATTCGGGTGCTGACTCGCAAGGATCAGCTTCGCGACGTGGAACGCATGGATGCATGGCTATACGCGATCCTCCGGTCCACCATGAACGATCATTTTCGCAAAGCCACTCGGCGCAGCCGCTTGGCCGTAGCTGTCGCACGAGACCCACATCAGTTGGTTGCCGATGCGCCGGTGCAGATGGCGCGGCTGTGCACTTGTCCGAGCAGGCTGCTTACCGAGCTTCGTACCGTTGATGCCAAATTGATCCGGCGGATCGATTTCGGTGAAGAGGATCGGAAAATCGTGGCCGCCGATATGGGGTTGAACCGCAATGCCCTTGGCGTTCGGCTGCACAGGGCGCGCGCTGCTCTGCGCGAGGCGATCCAATACCATTGTGGAGCCTGCTGCCTGGAGGATCCCGATGATTGCTACTGCCCAGTCTAGCGCCGAAGCGATCCCCTACTGCGACAAGCAAAGCTAGGCGACGGAATCAGGCGAACAATTCAGGGCATTCACGGGCGCATTTGTTGGTCAAAATGATGTACACCAGATGCAGCGTTGCGAGCCCCGCCAGCAGGCAGAAAAACGAAATGTAGGCAAACTGGAGAAAGGCGATATCGATCACGATCACCGCCACCAGCGTCAGGGCGAAATGGCGCATATGTTTGTAATGCGACAGCGCTGGCGGCAGGGTGATAAGGGTCACATAGATCGTATTGGTCAGCCAGCGTGGCATCATGTAATCAAGCCACATTGATTTTTCATAGGCCAGCGACTGGTTGTTGATCTCGACCACGACCATGCTGCTGTTCAGCCCGTGCGGGATGTAAAGCAATAGACCGAAGGCCAGTCCGATCAACGCCATGAGGCGGAACAACCGCTTCCGAGGGCTGTCGTCCGGTTCCAGAACGTAGACCGAGTATGGCACCCAGATCGGCCACATGAACCAGGTGAAAAAAATGAACCCCATAGCTCCCCATAAGACCGTCAGGGGATCGTTTCCGTTCATGCCGACCCAGACAAAACCCTCGGTAAACTGTTGCAGTCCGGCAAAAAGCGGCATCAGGGCAAGCGGAAGATACCGTTTGTTTCGCCGCCACGCCACAATTGAAATGGCCGTGCCGCCGCCAACAAGAAAAACGCTGGCGGCAAAGCTGACTTGCGCGGACAAGCACATGGAATTCTTTCTCCGACATATTTTTTTGGGACGGCCCAAAGTGCAAACCTAAGGCACAAACTGGGCGTTGAAAAGCAACCGGCTCATTACGGGAGTCCTCTCGGCGCCGCTGACCACCCATTGCGATGGGACGGTCGCGGGCGCAGCTCAGTCGCGATTACCTCCCTGAGCACGAGGCCTCTGCGGAGACTTGGCGCGCCCCGTCGGCAAAGTATTCGAATTGCCGAGTTGAGGAATCGCCAGTGGCTTTCATGCAAATCAATGCCTTTCGGATGGAACTGTAAGGTTTGGAGACCGGCAACGTCTATTTACCTAAACGGTCGTTCTCGATCGCAAGGAAAATCGACAGGAGCCAACATTGAAAAAATTGACCCTTGAGGTCCGCGGGCTGTTCGAGGAACTCGATCATCTCGCGGTCGAACGCCATTTGTCAGCTCTCGGCGGCGTGCACAGCGCCGAAGCGAACCCGGCATCGGCAAGCGTGACAGTCCACTACGATGAGACGGCAGTGGGCGAGGAAGAGCTGCGCAACACGGTTGAGGCCTGCGGATTCCACTGCGCCGGGGAGCGGGTTCCGAACCATGTCTGCCACGCCGACCATCAAATGTCTGGCGCGGAGGCCCCGGCTGGCCACGACGCGATGGCGCACGAGATGGGCCACGGCGGTGGTATGGACATGGCCAGCATGGTCCGCGACATGCGCAACCGCTTCTGGGTGGCGCTGCTGTTCACCATCCCGATCTTCACTTATTCGCCGATGGGTGGCCTGTTCACGCCACCCGCGCCGCCCTTCGGGCTGGAACTGGATCTGTGGCTGTTCTTCCTGGGTAGTGCCGCGATTATCTGGCCAAGCTGGCCGTTCTTCGTCGCCGCCTGGCGCGCCCTGCGCAACGGCATCCTGAACATGGCGGTCCTGGTCGTGCTGTCGGTTGGCACCGGTTATGTGTTCAGCGTCGGGTCTACCTTCTTCTTTCCGGGCGTGCAATTCTACGAGGCGGTGGCGGTGCTGCTGGTGTTCATCCTGTTGGGTCACTGGCTGGAGATGCGCGCGCGGGCCGGGGCGTCCGCTGCAATCCGCGCACTGCTCGATCTTGCACCGCCGATGGCGACCGTTATCCGCGATGGGCAAGACGTTGAGGTGCCTACCTCCGAAGTACTTGAGGGCGAGATCGTGCTGATCCGGCCCGGCAACAAGATCCCGGTGGATGGCGAGGTTGTCGAAGGCGCGTCGCTGGTCGACGAATCCATGCTGACAGGCGAATCCATGCCGGTCAACAAGGCCGTCGGCGACACCGTGATCGGCGCCACCATCAACAAGAGCGGCAGTTTCCGGTACCGCGCCACCAAGGTCGGGGCCGACACCGCGCTGGCGCAGATCGTCAAGCTGGTGCAGGAGGCGCAGAACTCCAAGGCACCCGCCCAGCTTCTGGCCGACAAAGCCTCACAATGGCTGGTGCTGATCGCCGTCGTGATCGGACTTGCAACCTTCGCGGTCTGGTTCTGGTGGATCGGCTCTCCGCTTTTGTTCGCGCTGACGCTGACGATCACCGTCTTCGTCATCGCCTGCCCGGACGCGCTTGGGCTTGCTACGCCGATGGCGGTGATGGTGGGCACAGGGTTAGGGGCGCAGCACGGTATCCTGTTCAAGAATGCCGGTGCGCTGGAAGACGCGACCAAGCTTGACGTGATCGTCTTCGACAAGACCGGCACGTTGACCATGGGCGAACCGCGCGTGGTCGAGGTCGTTGCCGCCGAAGGCGGCGCGGAGGATGACGCGCTGCGGGCTGCGGCGGCCGTCGATCGCGGCTCGGACCACCCGCTGGCGCTCGCCATTGTCGAACGCGCGGCGGACCTCGACGTCCCGCAGATGGCCGAGTTTCTCAACCTCGAAGGCCGCGGCGCGCGCGCCGAAGTCGCAGGCAAGACCGTGCTGGTCGGCAATCGGCGCCTGATGGACGAGGAGGGTATCGACGTCGGCACCCTGACGGCGGAGGCCGAGCGCCTGAAGGGCGAGGGCCGCACGGTTGTGCATGTGGCGCAGGGCGGACGGATGCTGGGCCTGATCGCCATCGCTGATGCGCCGCGTCCGAGCGCCAAGGCCACCGTGGCCAAGCTGCGCGCACGCGGCGTCGAGGTGGCGATGCTGACCGGCGACAACGAAGGTACCGCAAGGCGGATCGCGGGCGAGCTGGGCATCGACATTGTGCTGGCAGATGTTCTTCCGGGCCAAAAGGCCGAGAAGGTCAAAGAGCTTCAGGCCCAGGGTAAGAAGGTCGGCATGGTCGGTGACGGTGTCAACGACGCACCCGCGTTGACCCAGGCCGATGTCGGATTTGCCATCGGTGCGGGCACCGACGTGGCGATGGAAAGCGCCGATGTCGTGCTGATGAAAAGCGATCCCTACGATGTCGTGGGGGCCATCGAGTTGTCGCGCGCCACCTTGCGCAAGATGCACCAGAACCTGTTCTGGGCCGTGGCTTACAACGTGGTCGCCTTTCCGATGGCGGCAGGGGTGTTTTATCCGTTGATCATCAGCCCCGCCGTGGCAGCACTTGCCATGTCGGGCAGCTCCGCGCTGGTGGCGGTCAACGCGCTGCTGCTGAAACGAACGCGGCTGGAAGGTATTGGTGCGGGCAAGAGTGGGTCCGCCAGCGGCGGCGGTCAGGGCGATGCGCAGGCAGGCCAGGTGCCGCTTCACGCCGGACACTCGCAGAAATCACATTGAATAAGGGGGACTTGAGATGTCTGACACATCATCGACCAAGACACCGGACGGGAAGGGCATGGCGGCGCGGTTTCCCACCGCGTATTCCATCCTGTTCGGCCTGATCATCGTTGTCGCGGCGCTGACCTGGATTATCCCTGCGGGCCAATATGACCGCGCCATGAACGAAGAGGTCGGGCGCGAGATCGCCGTGCCGGGTACGTATCAAACGGTCGAGCCCAATCCACAGGGGGTCATCGACGTCATGCTGGCACCGGTGGCGGGGTTTTATGATCCCGACAGCTATGCCGCAAATGCCATCGACGTGGCGCTGTTCGTACTGCTTTTGGGCGGCTTTCTGGGCGTGGTGAATGCCACGAATGCCATCGACACCGGCATCCAGACGGCGATGGTGCGGCTGAAGGGGCGCGAGATCTGGATGATCCCGATCCTGATGTCGCTCTTTGCCCTGGGCGGCACGACCTATGGCATGGCCGAGGAAACGCTGGCCTTTTACGCGCTTCTGATCCCGGTGGTGATCGCGGCGGGCTACGATTCCGTGACCGGCGTGGCGATCATCCTGATCGGTGCCGGGATCGGCACGCTGGGATCGACAATCAACCCCTTCGCCACGGTGATCGCGTCTAACGCGGCAGGCATCCCGTTCACGGATGGTATTGCGCTGCGGCTGGTCCTTCTGTTGGGCGGCCTCGCGATCTGCGTGGCCTACGTCATGCGCTATGCCTCGAAGGTTAAGGCCGACCCGGCCCGGTCCGTCGTCGCTGCGCAACGCGACAGCGACCGGCAGTTTTTTCTGAACGAGACGGATGCAACGTTCGAGGAGCCGAAGCTGAGCGGAACTCAGAAGCTGGTCCTGATCCTGTTTTTTACGACCTTTGCGGTAATGATTTGGGGTGTCTCGAGCCAGGGATGGTGGATGGCTCGGATGGGCGCGCTGTTCTTCGGCATGGCCATCGTCGTCGGGCTGGTCGCCCGCATGGGGGAGAAGAAGCTAACGTCGTCCTTTGTCGACGGAGCGAAGGATCTTCTGGGAGTTGCGCTGGTGATCGGTCTGGCGCGCGGCATCGTGGTGATCATGGAGCAGGGCCTGATTGCCGACACGATCCTGAATAGTGCCGCCGATACCCTCGGCGGCCTGCCGGAAGTCGCGTTCATCAACCTGATGCTTTGGATCGAGATCGGGATGAGCTTTCTCGTGCCGTCGTCGTCCGGCCTGGCCGTCCTGTCGATGCCGATCCTTGCCCCGTTGGGGGATTTCGCGGGGGTCGGCCGTGACCTCGTGGTGACGGCCTATCAATCGGCGAGCGGGCTCGTGAATCTGATCACGCCCACCTCTGCGGTTGTGATCGGCGGTCTGGCCATCGGGCGCGTGTCGTTCGACCGCTGGGTCGTCTTCGTCTGGCCCCTGCTGCTGATCCTCGTCGTCTTCATCTCGGCCGGGATCAGCCTGGCCGCCATTCTCTGATTAGAAAGAAGGAGGCATTCCAGATGTCTGAACCAAAATTGGGCGTTCATTCCGAAGCCGGTACATTGCGGCAGGTGATCGTATCGCCACCCGGCCTGGCGCATCGCCGTCTGACACCGGACAACCGCGAAAACCTGCTGTTCGACGATGTGTTCTGGGTCAAACAGGCGATCAAGGATCACGCCGTCTTTGCCGATGTCATGCGCGGCGAAGGGGTCGAGGTGTTGGATGCGATGGCGCTGCTGGGCGAGACGCTGGACATTTCCGACGCGCGCGCCTGGGTTCTCGACCACCGCATCACCCGCAATGACGTCGGCGTGGGGATGCGGGACGACTTGCGTGCCTGGATGGAGGGTCTGCCCGGCACGGAACTGGCCCGTTTGCTGGTCGGCGGCATCCGGGTGGACGATCTGCCTTTCACGCCCTCCGGCATGTTCGGCAGCTACCTTGGCCCCCACGGTTTCGTGCTGCCGCCGCTGCCAAATTTCATCTTTACCCGCGACAATTCAGCCTGGGTTTATGGCGGCGTGAGCCTGAACCCGATGCATTTCGCGGCACGGCGGCCCGAAACGCTGCTGATGGCAGCAGTCTACCGGTTTTATCCGACATTCGCGGATCGAGTGCGGGTCTGGTTCGGCGATCCGACGCGGGAATTCGGGACGGCCACGCTGGAAGGCGGCGACATCATGCCAATCGGGCACGGTGTCGTCATGGTCGGCATGGGCGAACGATCGACCCCGCAGGCGGTGGGCCAACTGGCCGAGGCGCTGTTCGAGGGTGGCGACGTGACGCGGGTGATCGCCTGCCAGATGCCCAGTTCGCGCGCGGCGATGCATCTGGACACCGTTTTCACCCATTGCGGGGGCGATGTGGTGACCACTTTCAAGGAGGTGGCGGATGCGATCACCTGCTATGACCTGCGCCCCGGTCAGGGCAAGGCCGCGCTCGATATCCGCCGGGATGCGCGCCACATATTCGAGATCACCGCTGAAATTCTGGGCCACAAGAAACTGCATCTAGTGCCCACCGGCGGGGCCGACGCCGCGGAGCAATCGCGCGAACAGTGGAATGATGGCAACAACGTGCTGGCGCTGCGCCCCGGCGTCGTCATCGGCTATGACCGCAACGACGACACCAACGCCGCACTGAAGGAGGCCGGGATCGAGGTGCTGGCCATCCCCGGTGCCGAACTCGGCCGGGGCAGGGGCGGCAGCCACTGCATGAGTTGCCCGACGATCCGCGACGCAATCTGAACCACCGACGATAAGGAAATCCCATGTCCTACAATCTGAGAAACCGCCATTTCCTGGCCCTGCGCGACTTCACGCCGCAGGAAATCAGCTTCTTGCTGAAACTCTCCGCCGACCTGAAGGCGGCGAAATACGCCGGCACTGAAGTTCCGCGCCTGACCGGCAAGGAAATCGCCCTGATCTTCGAGAAGGACAGCACCCGCACCCGCGTCGGCTTTGAGGTGGCGGCCCACGATCAGGGCGCGCATGTGACCTATCTTGGCCCCTCGGGGTCGCATCTGGGCAAGAAGGAAACCGTCAAGGACACCGCGCGCGTGCTAGGCCGGGTCTATGACGCGATCGAATATCGCGGATTTGGTCACCCTATCGTCGAGACGCTGGCGCAATACGCTGGCGTGCCCGTCTATAACGGGCTGACGGACGAATTCCACCCGACGCAGATCCTTGCCGATTTCCTGACCATGCAGGAACATTCCGACAAGCCGCTGCGCGAGATCGCCTATTGCTTCATGGGCGATGCGGGCAACAACATGGGTGACAGCCTGCTGATCGGCGGGGCGAAGATGGGCATGGATGTGCGCCTGTGCGCGCCCGAAAGCCTGTGGCCGGGCCAGGCGATCCGCGACGAGGCCGATGACGTCGCCGTGCAGACCGGCGCGCGGATCACGATCACCGAGGATGTGGACGCCGCGGTGAAAGACGTCGATTTCGTCTATACCGATGTCTGGGTGTCGATGGGTGAGCCCAAGGAAAAATGGGCGGAACGGATCGAGCTGCTGACGCCCTATCAGGTGAATTCCGATGTGATGGCCAAAACCGGCAATCCGAGGGCCAAGTTCATGCATTGCCTGCCCGCCTTCCACAATGCCGAGACCGAAGTCGGCGCCGATATCGAAGAGGAATTCGGCATCACGGCGATGGAAGTCACCGAAGAGGTGTTCGAAAGCCCGGCCTCCATCGTGTTCGATCAGGCCGAGAACCGGCTGCACACGATTAAGGCGGTGCTCGTCGCCACGCTGGGCAACTAGCGGTGCTGGTTGTCGCCGCATTGGGGGGCAATGCATTGTTGCGCCGTGGCGAGCCGCTGACCGCCAAGGCGCAGCGCGAGAACGTCGCCACCGCGGCTACCGCGCTGGCGCAGATCATCAAGGCCGGACACCGGCTGGTCGTCACCCACGGCAACGGGCCGCAAATCGGCCTGCTTGCATTGCAGGGTGCGGCCTACAAACCCGATGCAGTGTTCCCGCTGGATGTGCTGGGGGCGGAAACCGATGGCATGATCGGTTACATGATCGAGCAGGCGCTTGAAAACGCCCTGGGCCATGACCGCCCGGTCGCGACCCTGCTGACCCAGATCGAGGTCGATCCCAAAGACCCGGCCTTCGCCAAACCCACCAAGTTCATCGGCCCGGTCTATGACAAGGCGGAAGCCGAACGGCTCGCGCAGGCGCGGGGGTGGAGCATTGCTGCGGATGGCGCGCATTGGCGCCGCGTGGTGCCGTCGCCGATGCCGAGTGGCATTCCCGACCTGAAAGTGCTGGAACTGCTGCTCGAGCAGGACGTGACGCTGATCTGCGCAGGCGGCGGTGGCATTCCGGTCGTCCGGCGTGCCGACGGTTCGCTGATCGGGGTCGAGGCGGTGATCGACAAGGATCACGCGACGGCGCTTCTGGCACACAAGCTGAACGCCGACGCGCTGTTGCTGCTGACTGACGTCGAGGCCGTGTTCCGCGACTTCGGCACCGAAACGCAATCGGCTATTTGGCAGGTGTCGCCGGAGGACGCAGTGCGTCTGGACTTGCCCGACGGCTCGATGGCGCCGAAGGTGGCCGCCGCCGCGACTTTCGTATCCGATCGTGCGCGTTTCGCCTCCGTGGGTCGCCTGGAGGATGCGCTTGCCCTGCTAGATGGCAAGGCGGGCACGATGATCGTAAACAACTGAACCCAAGGAGCATATTCGATGAAACGTCTGGCAGAAAAAGTCACCCTGATCACTGGAGGAGCGGCAGGCATCGGTCTGGAAACCGCCCGGCTTTTCTTGAGTGAGGGGGCCAAGGTTGCGCTTGTGGACCTCCACGTTGACGACCTGTCGGATGCTGCGGGGGATCTGGGCAATCCGGACGACCTGCTGACAATCGCCGCCGACGTCTCATCGGTCGAAGATTGCAAAAGATACGTCGCGCAGACCGTCGAGAAGTTCGGGCGCATCGACGTGTTCTTCAACAACGCCGGAGTCGAAGGCATGGTCGCGCCGCTGGTCGATCAGAAGATCGAGGATTTTGACCGCGTGATGGCGGTTAATGTGCGCGGCGCTTTCCTTGGGTTGCAGCATGTCTTGCCCGTGATGACTGGGCAGCAATCGGGCAGCGTGATCAACATGTCGTCGATCGCGGGCCTCAAGGGCAGCCCGAACGTCGCGCCCTATATCACGTCGAAACATGCCGTTGTCGGTTTGACGCGCGCCGCCGCGATAGAGGTCGCAGGCCACAACGTGCGTGTCAACTCGGTGCATCCCTCGCCGGTCAACACGCGGATGATGCGGTCGCTGGAGGAAGGGTTCAATCCCGGCCACGGCGACGAAGTGAAGCAACAGCTTGCCGGCACGATTCCGCTGGGTCGCTATGGTGAAAGCATAGAAATCGCCAATCTGGTCCTGTTCCTCGCCTCCGACGAGTCCGCCTTCATCACGGGAGCGCAGTATCCCATCGACGGGGGCATGTCGGCGGGCTGATCGGGTCTCTGCCCTATGGGTTTGGAACCTGTTGCTAGGGGGCTGTCAGGTCGCCGTAAATGTCCCGACCCCAAGCGCCGCGTTCGTACGCGCAATCGACGCCGATCCGTCTCGCTCGGCTTCCGTCAGGGCGCGGATCGCGTCGATGGTTTCGGGGATCACGATGGCTTGGTTGTCGACCATGTAGGCATAGTACAATTCGTCGCCCTCGACCTTGAGCATGTCCTCCCACAGAGCCACCTCATAGAGGCTGTCGTTGGGACGCCCGAAATCGGCCATCATCTCCTTGACCGCGTTAAGTGCGCCCAGCCCGTCCGCCATCCGGATCAACGCGATGCGGGAGGAGGCGCGGAACGCTTCGAGTACCTCGTCTTTGGACGCCTTGCGCGGCATCCTGACCGACCAATAATGCAGATGGGCAAGGGTCTGCGGCACCTTCACGGCCATCGTGATCACGTCGAGATCGGGATCGACGCTTTGTGCATCCGGGCCCTGATGGCTGGGAATATCGGGTTCGGGCACAAGCGTGTTCATGATTCCACCCAGATGGCTTTCCCACGGGTCGGTGGCGCGCCGCAGGAGCGTTCCGCGCGCTGAGCCAAGAAGCCCTGCAACTTTCAGCGCTGTGAGGGTGCGGACGATCGACGTCGTGTTGCAGGACACCACGCGGGTGCGATCGCGCCCAATCGCGCTTGCATAGTTTGCTTCGGCAACAAAGGAATGGCCGGTCACCTCGTGTTTTTCGCCGCCATGAACGATGAACCGGATGCCTCTTTCGCGATAGGTTTCCACATTGCGCACAGCCACTTTCTTGGGCGTGCTGTCCACCACGATGTCTGCGGTAGCAAGCAGGTCGTCGAGCCCTCCGGCCACGTCAAGGCCGGCCTCTCGCATGGCCGGGGTGCGATCCGGGTCGGCGGCATAAAGCGCGAAACCCTTCGCGCGCGCCATGCGGGCGCGCCAGTCGGAGGTGACATCCGCCACGCCAACGAGGTCCATGTCCTCTTGTGCGACCACTGCGTCTGCCACACGTTTGCCGATCACGCCGTATCCGTTTACGGCAACTCTGATAGGTCTCATGTCAGTCATCCCGCTCTCGTGAATTCTGTGCCGGTCGAAATATCCCAGGCGGATTCGCCTGCCTTGACCTTGGCGATATAGTCACGGGTCAGCGGAACCGCATCACGGCGCTTGGCAAGCTGGATCTGGAAGACCATCAACCGCCCATTCCGGAACGCCATTTCGCAGACAGCCAGATAGAATTCCCACATACGGCAGAACCGCTCGTCGTAAAGCATGCGCGCTGTTTCGCGTTCCTGGGCAAATCGTTCGGACCAGTGGCGCAGAGTCTCGGCATAATGCAACCGCAGGACCTCGACATCCGTGACCCACATTCCCGCACGCTCTGCTGCCGCGATGGTTTCGGACAGCGTGGGCAGATAGCCCCCGGGGAAGACGTATTTGCGGATCCACGGATCGCTGCCGCCTTTGGGCGCCATCCTGCCGATCGCATGCAAAAGTGCGACGCCATCGGGCCTGAGAACGCGCTGAAGGGTGGTAAAAAACGCATCGAATCCGCTGCGGCCCACATGCTCGAACATACCTACGGACACGACGCGATCGTATAGCCCATGCTCTTCGCGGTAATCGCGCCGTTCAAAGGCCACCTGATCAAACAGGCCGGTTTGCTGGGCACGTTCGCGGGCAGCGGCAATCTGTTCGGTCGAGAGGCTGAGCCCGGTCACGCGCGCCTCGTGTTGCTGGGCAAGCTCCATCGCCAGCCCGCCCCAGCCCGAGCCGATGTCGAGAACCTCCAGACCGGGTCGCATCAAGAGCTTTGCTGCGATGTGCTTTTTCTTGAAGGCCTGGGCCTCGTCCAACGTTTCGGTCCCGATCGGGAAGTAGGCGCAGGAGTATTGTCGATCCGCATCCAGAAAAAGGTCGTAGAGTTCGGTCGAGATGTCGTAGTGATGCGCCACGTTCGCGTGAGACCGGCTGATCGGATTATGATGCAGCCTGCGGCTCAGGAATGCGTCCAGCCAGCGGGTCAATCGTCTGCCAGGCAATGCGTCGATAGTATCTATGTCGGTCATGCAGATCGAGAGGAGGTCGCGCAGGCTGCCAGTTTCAATGCGCAGCGTCCCGTCCATATAAGCCTCGCCAAGTGCAATGCTGGGGTTCACCAGAAGTTGCACAGGCAGCACCTTTTCGGTCAAACGGACGGAAACGGCGGGTTCGCCGCCGGGGCCGAAATGCCACGTCTGGCCGCAGGGATCGTAGATGGTGAGGCGTCCGTTTTGAACGAGGCGTCGCAGCGATTTGGCGAGCAACCACATGGCCGCCCGTCCCGGTGCGAGACGTCCGGTTTCAATCCGGCTACCTTCTTGTTCAAAGCGT
This sequence comes from Roseovarius mucosus, assembly GCF_002080415.1. Classification (NCBI taxonomy): domain Bacteria; kingdom Pseudomonadati; phylum Pseudomonadota; class Alphaproteobacteria; order Rhodobacterales; family Roseobacteraceae; genus Roseovarius; species Roseovarius mucosus. The sequence continues at coordinate 140,001 of NZ_CP020475.1, forward strand.
TCGTCGGGAGAGGTTTCGCTATTGGACATGATCGCTTGCTCCGTCTTGTTTTTTGTCGGCAGGCGGCGTCAACCGCCGCTTTCTGATAAAACAGACGAAAGATGACAAGGTTCATTACAGCGCAGCGGCCTGCCGACACGGTGCCCGCGGTGCACAGGCGTGCGTAGGCGGAACCCTTGGAAAACGGATCGGCGTGTCCTCGCTGGCGGACAATAGAACGCGATCCGTGAATTGCAGACACGCCGGTGAGAGAGGGCCAGCACATCGGGGCTCAGTCCGTCGTTTTCGCTCCGGCGTCGTCCTTCATCGCTTGAAAACGAGCGCGGGCCTTTTCCGCTGCGTCGCAATCGCAATCGAGAAAGCCATGAACCGGGCAGGTCAGGCACATCTGTTCCAACCTTGTCTTCAACGCCTGCCGACCCCGGTGAAGGCGGACCGTGATGTTGTTCAAGGTGATGCCAAGGTCTTTGGCGACAGCATCGCGCGGCTGCTCCTGAAGATCGACGCGCCAGATTACTTCGGCATATTCCGGTCTGAGCGTCGGCAACAGCTTGTACAGACAATTGCATATCGCCTCGTCGAGTTCTTCGTCGAACCCGTTTTGGACGCTGTCCAGGTCGGTTGGGGCCATGACTACCTCCCTCTGGCGCCTTCGCGAAACCTTGCGACCGTAGTCGGCGATGGACGACGCCAGAATCTGGCCGAGCCAGCCACGAACGGCGCGCACATCGCGAAGTTGCTCGGAGCGGTCAATGGCGCGCAGCATGAACGTTTGCAGGACATCCTCGGCTGCCTCCGGATCTCCCAGTCGCCGACGCAGGAAATTCAGGATATGCTGCCGACCTTCCACCAGCGAGCGACGGACAGCGATGTCCGCATCCTTGGCGGCTGTGTTGGGCTGATCTGCTGTGGATAACCGATCATTCGGGTCGTGATTCATGATACACCTCTGAAAAGTAAGACGCCGAACCATCGAGAACGTTACACTTTTTCGGGTGCTTCGGGTGACCTGATTGTTGGTGGTTTTGCTGTTGGGTATGCACAGGCGCGGTCTTTTGGAACCCGGGCCAACGGGCGTATGCCCAGGAATGCGTAAGGTTTCGGCTGCCGCAGCGTCTTCTTACTTCGCCCCTGAGTTGGCACATCGGAAAATTTCTGCAATTCCTGCCACTTCTGACTTGGAAAGGAAATCTCGATGTCGCCGACTGTCATAACCAAAATCGTTTTGGCCATGTTCCTGTGGGCGGCGTGCTTTCCGCTGATCACGGCGGGGCTGCAATACGCGCCGCACCTGACCTTTGCGACGATGCGGGCAGGTCTGGCAGGCGCGGCTCTGGTGGGGTTGGCCATGATTTTGCGCAGACCATTCCCGCGCGGTTGGCGCACGTGGTTGACCTTGGGGATCGTCGGGATTGGTGCGACAAGTTTGGGATTTCTGGGCATGTTTCATGCAGCAGAATTCGTGTCTCCGGGCCTCGCCACGGTCATCGCAAACGCGCAGCCGCTGCTGGCCGCAATACTGGGTGTTGTATGGCTTGGCGAAAGGCTGCCGAAGGTCGGTTGGGTCGGCCTTTCGATCGGATTCATGGGAATCCTCGTGATCGCGCTGCCGCAATTGCTTGATGGAGGGCAAGAGGGGTCGGCCATCGGTTTCGCCTATATCGTTTTGGCCGCGGTTGGGGTGACCATCAGCAACGTGGCCATCAAGTCCATCGCCGGCAAAGTGGACGGGCTTTTTGCAATGGGGTTACAGTTGCTCATCGGCAGCGCGCCGCTCGCGTTCGCAGCCCTCGCGCTGGAAGATCAAAACGCCATTCAATGGAACGCGGTCTTCACGGCATCGCTTTTGGGGCTGGCCCTGTTCGGCTCAGCGCTGGTGTATTGGCTCTGGTTTTCCGTGCTGGAGGCAGTTGAGCTGAACCGGGCGATTGTGTTCAGCTTTCTTGTTCCAATCTTCGGTCTTTCAATTGGTGCCTTGTTTTTCGGGGAACGCCTGTCCGGGATTCAATTTTCCGGTATTGCGCTGGTCATTTTGGGGATCGTGTTCGTCAATCTTAAGGGAGCACGGCGGTCTCAAGGTCGATAATACAGAACAACCTGTTAACCTGTTTTCAAACGGTCGTTTTGGCTATTGTCTTCGTCGAAAGCCTGTTTGCTTCGATACGAATGTGTGTTGCTTATTCAGAGTGACGCGCGGAGGGGCAAATTGTTCTTAGAATGACTGCGCGCATTGTACGTTAGAGAGACAATGCTCGAATCAGCGCTGATCGCACCTTCGCAAACCTCTTGGAAAGGGCAGAGACATCATGGCATCGCAAGACAGTGGCAAGCCCGATGTGCCCGACGCTTCGCCGGAACGCGCCCTGTTGGACGGGCGCGGAGCGTTTATGGGATTTCTGGTCAAACGGCTTGGCAACCGCGCAGATGCAGAGGATGTCCTGCAAGACTTCTGCATCCGCGTGCTGTCACGCAAGGATCAGCTCCGAGAGGTCGAACGAATGGATGCGTGGCTCTACACAATCCTGCGGTCCACTTTGAACGATCACTACCGCAAAGGGACCCGGCGTAGCCGGCTGGCGGCGGCGGCGGCGCGCGAACCAGAGGAATGGATTGCCGATGCGCCCTCACAGATGGCGCGGCTGTGCACCTGCCATGGCGGGTTGATTTCCGAACTGCGCCCGGCGGATGCCGAACTGATCCGGCGCATCGATTTCGGCGAAGAAGATCGCGAAAGCGTGGCAGCCGATCTGCGGCTTAACCGCAACGCACTTGGTGTCCGGCTACACCGGGCACGCACTGCTTTGCGCGAGGCGCTTACAACGCATTGCGGCAAGTGCTGCCAAGAGGACCGGGACGATTGTTACTGTCCGCCCGAGGGCTGCGAGAACGACAAACACGAGACTGATTGCGAAGAAGAGGGACAGGAACACTGATCGCCCTGTCGGCGGGTCTGTAACGATTTCCTTCTTCCGGCGTCTTCTTCTGTGACCAAGCCCGAAGGCTCAACCACAGGAGTCGCCTAGCCATGCCACGCAAGACGATGGATCGGAAATCAGGGGGAACCCGTCACTCATCATCCGACGACGATGATCTTCGGATCTTGTTCTCGCAAATGACCTGTGCCTGTGCCGAGACCTGCGGGCATGCCGACGCCCCGATGGCGCGGGCGTTGTTCAACCGGGTCGAAATGATGAACCAGCCCCCGTCACTCGCGGCGCGCGCGTTGGGCATCGAGCCCGGCGATGCGTCCTATCTGCTGACCGGTCTGCGCGAGGATGTGGCGAAGGATTTCGTGCGTGTGATGCTCGCTGGACGACCCTCCATAGACACTACCAATCAAGAGGAAGCTGATGATGAATAAGAGCCTGCGCCTTGCGACAGTGACCCCGGAACAATTTCTTGCACCCGTTTCCGGTAACGCAACGACCGCTAGTAACGTGCCTTACGTCCAAGACGCCTTTGAACGCTGGGTGCTGCTTCTCGACACGCTGCGTGAACGCGCCGACAATATGATCGCGCATGAGCGGCAGGGCATGCCGCCGCTTCTGGATTTCGATTACGAACTGCTGCTGGACGCACGCACCTTTGAGCGGTCGGCCAACTACGCGCTGCTCAGGATCACGCGGGTCGGCGACGATTGCTGGGACGATTGCGTGGACGAGGCCAAGCCGCCGGTGATCGTGATCGATCCGCGCGCCGGGCACGGGCCCGGTATCGGCGGCTTCAAGCGCGACAGCGAGGTCGGCATGGCGATGCACGAAGGCCACCCGGTCTATTTCGTGATCTTCTATCCCGAGCCCATGCCGGGTCAGACGCTGTCGGACGTGCATTATGCACTGCGCGATTTTGTATTGGAGGTCGCGCGCCGTCACCCGGACACAGCCCCCGTGCTCTACGGCAATTGCCAGGCCGGTTGGGCGGCCACGCTGCTGGCGGCGGATTGCGACGGCCTGACCGGTCCGATTGTGCTGAATGGCTCACCGCTCAGCTATTGGTCGGGCGAGGCGGCAAGCAGCCCGATGCGGATGATGGGCGCGCTCTCGGGAGGGGCCTGGGCCGCGCATATGATATCCGATCTGGGCGATGGCCGGTTCGATGGCGCCTGGCTGGCGCAGAATTTTGAGACCCTGCAACCGGAAAAGGCGATCTGGGATAAGTACGCGACCCTCTTTGCCCATGCCGACACAGAGCGTGAGCGGTTCGTCGAATTCGAACGCTGGTGGAATGGCTACTACACGCTCAGCCGCGAGGAAATCCTCGGCATCACGCAGAACCTGTTCATCGGCAACCGGCTGGAACAGGGCGAGATGCAGCTGGATGCGCATTGCACCGTCGATCTTAAGCGCATCAGCAATCCGCTGATCATCTTCGCCTCGGACGGTGACAACATCACGCCGCCCGAACAGGCAATGGGGTGGATTGGCAAGCTTTATCCCGATACCGATGCGCTCAAGGCAGCCGGGCAGCGCATCGTCTATATGACGCATCCGCGTGTCGGGCATCTGGGCATCTTCGTCTCCGGCTCCGTCGCGCGGCTCCAGCATCGTGCGATTCTGGAAAGCCTGGACGATGTCGAGGCCCTTTCCCCGGGTCTCTACGAGATGGTGATCGACAACCCGTCGGGTGACCCGGACTGCGAGACCGGCGATTTTGAGGTGCGATTCGAACCGCGCGAGGTCGATGATCTGGGCATTGCATCGGACGATGCGGCCTTGAAACAAGTGGCGCAGATATCGCGGATCAACGAGGCGGTCTATTCGATTTTCGTCAGTCCTTGGATCCGCGCCGCGACGACCCCGGCCAGCGCTGAGGCGCTCCGTGCGCTGCACCCCATGCGCTGGACCAGAACGATGTTCTCCGAACAGGTGAACCCGTGGATGGCCCTGATCAAGTCCACCGCCGAAACGCTGCGCGAGACGCGCTCACCATTGCCGGACGACCACCCCGCGATCGTGGCCGAGCGTGCGCTGTCGGCGCGCACCGGCGAGGGTATAGGCGCATGGCGCAAGGGACGCGATGCCTGGATCACCCATGTCTTTGGCGCGATGTTCGGCAATTTCCCGTTCGCCGCAGCAACCACACAGGCGGAAAAACCGTCGGCCTCATCAAAAAAAGGAATGAACAATTATGGAATGGCTTTTTGAAAACTGGGTTTTGGTTCTCGTCTTCGGCGGAATGGCCGCAATGCACCTTTTCGGGCACGGACATGGCGGACACAAACATGGCAAGTCGGCCAAGCGTCATGGTGCGCACGACAAGAAGTCCGAAGCTTCCGCCGATACCGAGGCAGTGTCGGAGGATGCCTGAATTCGACGCATGCTGCGATCCTGCGGAACTGCTTGATCTGTCCGGCCGGAAGGGTCTGGTTGTCGGCATCGCCAATGATCGCAGTCTGGCGTGGCCTGCTGCCCTGCATTTCCGTCAAGCGGGTGCCGAGCTCGCCATCACCTATGTCGATGAGCGCACCAAACCTCATGTGGTGCCATTAGCTGCACGTCTCGAAGCGCCGATCCTGCTGCCCTGTGACGTGAATGCGCCGCACGAACTCGACGCTGTCTTCGACGCCATCACGGACCGCTGGGGAAAATTGGATTTCATCCTTCATGCCGTGGGCAGCGTGCCGCCCGGCGACCTTCATGGCCGCCTGACTGACTGTTCGGCTGCAGGGTTTTCCCAAGCGATGCATGTGTCCGTCCATTCGCTGATCCGCATGGCGCATCTTGCCGAGCCCCTGATGAAAAGCGGCGGCAGCCTGATCACTCTGAGCTATCTGGGTGGCGAACGTGTGGTGGAGAATTACAACGTGATGGGGCCGGTCAAGGCGGCGCTTGAGGCCACCGTGCGCTATCTGGCTCACGAACTCGGGCCGTCGAACATCCGCGTCAACGCCATTTCGGCGGGACCCGTGATGACCCGCGCGGCGTCCGGGTTGACCGGCTTTGCGGGTCTTCTGGACGCGACCGCGCGAGTTGCCCCATTGCGGCGCAACGTCACGGCCGACGAGGTGGGCCGCGCCGCCCTGCTGTTCGCCAGCGACTATACCGGCGGCATCACGGGCGAGGTGCTGCATGTCGATGCGGGTGTTCACGTCGAAAGCCCTGTCGCCGCAGCCAAAATGAACGTCAAATCGGAGGAATCATGATGCGCCAGACCATTGACGAAACCAATCAATTGCCCGCAACAGAGCGCCGCGATTTCCTTTATTATGCAACGGCCTCAACCGGCGCGATTGCCGCAGGCGCGGCGGTCTGGCCGTTGATCAATTCGATGAACCCCTCGGCCGACGTGACCGCGTCCGGCACGGTCAAGGTTGATCTTTCCGGCGTCGAACCGGGCCAACGTATTACCGTGAAGTGGCAGGGCCACCCGGTCTTTGTCTGGCGCAGGTCTGAGGCAGCGATCCAGGCTGCACGGGCCGTCGATCTCGACCAGCTTCCCGATCCTGTTGACGAAGCGGGCGAGAATCCGAACACAAGTGGCGAGGAGCCAGCGCTGGATGAGAACCGCGCGGCGGGCGAGGATGGCGAATGGCTGGTCGTTATCGGTGTCTGTACCCATCTCGGCTGTATCCCCTTGGGCCAGGATGGGTCGGCGGTCGGCGAATTCGGCGGTTGGTTCTGCCCGTGCCACGGATCGCATTACGACACCTCGGGCCGGATCCGGAAGGGGCCGGCCCCACGCAACCTCGACATCCCACCTTACGATTTGGGCGACGACCTGCAACTCGTTATCGGCACCTGACGTGCTGAACAAGCCAAAACTCAAGAAGGAGACTATGACATGCTCGCCAAGGATATCATGACAACATCGGTGATCTCGGTCCCGCTGGAGGGACAAATCGAGGACGCGGTACGCTTGATGCTCGACCACAATATCAGCGCGCTGCCCGTCGTTGACGCCGAGGGCGACCTCAAGGGACTTGTCAGCGAAGGCGACCTCATGCGGCGTGTCCGCGAAACAGACGGACCACGCCGGTCATGGTGGCTCGAGGTGCTTGGCGGGGCAAGCGAATCCGCACAGGATTTCGTGAAGCTCAAAAGCCACCGGGTCGAAGACGTGATGACAAGGGATGTGGTTTCGGTAGAAGAGGATACGAATGTCGCGGAAATCGCGCGTCTTCTGGAAAAGCACCGGATCAAGCGCGTGCCGGTGGTGAGATCCGACAAAGTGGTCGGCATCGTCAGCCGTGCGAACCTGCTCCACGCCTTGTCGGCGCTTCAGGATGGGGCGCTGCCGGAGCCGTCGGAGGACGACCGCGTGCTGCGTGCGAAGATTGAAGAGGCTCTGAAAGAAGTGCCCGGTGCAGCGGTCAACCTCATCAACTACACGGTGGACAAGGGGAATGTCGCCGTCTGGGGTGTCGCCGACAGCGATTTCGAGGAGAATGCGATCCGGGTTGCCGTCGAAAACGTGCCCGGTGTCAGGATGGTTGAGGTCCATATGGGACGACTGCCGGCCTGGGCTTACGGGATCTGACTCACATTGCGCAGATAAACCCGGCCTGGCAGGACGCCCGCCCGCTTCCATCAAACGCCATTCCCGAAGAGGCCGACGCAATCGAAGGACTGCTGGTACCGAGCTATTCGCGCAAGTGTCAAAAGAGGCTTGCCTGTCTGCACGCGGGACTGATCGGGATGGCACAGACCTGCGTTTATCTGACGTCGCCCTATTTCGGTCCGGGCACCGTGGTCGACCGGGCGCTTCAGGATGCCGCGCGTCGCCGCGTGGACGTCCGTCTGCTGGTGCCTCGCACGAGCGATCCTATGGTCGCTGGCTGGGCGACGCGGGCGGCATATGCGCAGCTTCTCTCGGCGGGCGTGAGGGTCTACGAGTATCTGCCCCGTCCATTGCATGCCAAGACGTCGGTCGTCGATACAGGCTGGTCGATCATCGGGTCAGCTAACCTCGACTACCGAAGCCTGTTCGTCAATCAGGAGCTGGTTCTGGTCGCACATGACCGCGTCCTGGCAGGGCAGTTGCAGGCGCAATATCTGCAAGATCTTTCGGATGCCCGCGAAGTCCCTCTTCGGGCTTGGCATTCCCGCAGCTGGCGCGCGCGAGGTTTCGAGGTGATCGGATGGGCCGCGCGGCGGCTGCTGTAACCTATAGCACCGGTCAGCCGACAGCCTGCCGGGATGCAGTAACTCTGTCTGCAATATCGACGCCTTCCTACGGCAGAGCGATACACTTGCTCCTGTACTAACGAAGACCGACAGGTTGCCAACTTCTGTAATGCTTCCGGTCGGGGCGCGTCTATAGAACGAAACCAAACAAAAGGAGGTCCAGATGGACGACCGATCAACTTCTCAGACGCAAGACACAGCACAGCAAAAACAGGGCGGATGTTGCGGTGGCAAGACCGATGCGCAGCCGAAAGCAAATGTCGAACCGCAGGTCGCGGAACCCGCAAAGGCAAAACCGGCCAAATCCGGCTGCTGCTGCGGCTAGGGCCGAGGCAAAGCCACCGCAGGATGGGCGTCTGGCGCTTGGTGCGCCCATCCTGAACCGGCGCCGTCCAGCGGATGTGTTCGCGCTCCGTCCGAATCCACGACAAGAAGGGAGAAAGCCATGATGCCCATTTTCTATTTCACCGCAGTCGCGGTGATCCTTTTCCTGGCCCTGCGCATGACGTGCGGGGCCTGCGTCATGGGCGGGCCTGCCGGGGCAGGGCGCGTGCGTCTGCCGGTTGTGCCGCTTGGTTGGGCGCTGAGCCTGTTCCTGGCGCTGACCTACCTTGTGTGCATCGCATTCGATCTGATCTTTCCCGCCTATGCAATGTATGAAACCTGGTCCGGTCTGCTGCCCGGTTTCGTCTGGCTGACCCCGGTGGGCTTCATCATCGGGCTGGTCGAGAGCTTTCTCTACGGTTGGTACGCCGCGCTGATCTTCGGCGGCCTTTACAACGCCATCGCGGCAAGGGGAACAGCGACATGATCCCGACCGCACGTCCGAAACTGCGCTTTCTTGGCGCCGCCGGGACGGTGACGGGATCGCGCTATCTGGTCGAGGCCCTGGGGCGGCGCATTCTGGTCGATTGCGGGCTGTTCCAGGGCTTCAAGCAGTTGCGGGCGCGCAATCGCAAACCTTTCCCTGTGCGTGTCAACACCATCGACACTGTGCTGCTCACCCATGCTCATCTGGACCATTCGGGATATCTGCCGACACTGATCCGGGCGGGGTTTCGCGGGCGGGTTCTTTGCACAGAAGCAACGGCAGATCTGTGCGGGCTTATTCTGCCCGACAGCGGCCATATCCAGGAAGAAGAGGCGCGCTTTGCCGCGCGGAGGGGATATTCCAAACACAAGAAGCCAAAACCGCTCTATACGCTCAAGGATGCAAAGGCCGCGCTGGACCGCTTTGATCTTCAACCGTTCGACCGGCGAATAGATTTAGGCGACGGCATCGCGGCCCGTTTCATTCCGGCGGGGCATCTGCTCGGGGCGGCGCAGATCCGGCTTGAGGTCGGCGGCAGGGTTGTCCATTTCAGCGGCGATCTGGGCCATGATCCCGATCCGCTGATGCGACCGCCCCAGCCATTCGGCGGAGCAGATGTTCTGGTCTGCGAGTCCACCTATGGCAACCGGTCCCATCCCGACGTGGACCCAGAAGCCGAACTGGCCCCGATCCTCAAACGCACCTTTGCCCGCGGCGGCACGGTGCTGATCCCGTCCTTTGCCGTCGGACGGGCGCAGGGGCTGATGCTGCACATTGCGCGATTGATGGAGCGCGGCGATATTCCCTATGTCCCGGTGTTCCTCAACAGCCCGATGGCGGTGAATGCGACCGAGATCTATCACCGTCATCACGCCGAGCACCACGTCAGCCGCGAAGACTGCATTGCGATGTTCGAGATCGCCAAGAGGGTAAACACGGTCGAGCAATCCAAGGAGCTGAACACGCGCCAGGGCCCGATGATCATCGTCTCCGCCAGCGGAATGCTGACCGGCGGGCGTATCCTGCACCATCTGGCCAGCTTCGGCGGCGATCGGCGGAACGCGATCTTGCTCTCCGGTTTCCAGGCCGGCGGCACGCGTGGCGCGGCGCTGGCCGGGGGCGCGCGGACATTGCGCATGTTCGGACGGGAGTTCCCGATCGAGGCCGAAGTGGTTCAGCTCCAGTCCTTTTCCGGACATGCCGATGCCGATGAGATCCTGCGCTGGATGTCCGCCGGTCCCGCCCCCGAGATGACCTATCTCACCCATGGGGAACCTGTCACCGCCGACACCCTGCGATTCCGCGTCGAACACGAGCTAGGGCGATCCGTGCGCGTGCCCGAACATCTCGAATCCGTCTACCTGGACAGGCCGCGATGACCGAAACGCTTGCCCTGGTCTCTTCCCGCATCGACACCTACCGGCAGCCGATCGTCTACATGCATGAAGACTGTCACGTCTGCCGTTCCGAGGGGTTTGCTGCCCAGACACGCATACGAATCGACCTGAAGGACCGCTGGATCATCGCGACCCTGAATGTCGTCCGCCGCGGAGCATGGCTTGCCGTGGACCAGGCGGCATTGTCCGTTTCCGCCTGGGCCGCGCTTGGCGCTGAGATTGGAGACGAAGCCGCTTTCTCGCACCCTGAACCGCCCGCTTCGGCGTCTATGATCCGGGCGAAAGCCTATGGCGAGCGGCTGGACCGGGCCGGGTTCGCGACGATCGTGCGCGACACGCTCGACAGCCGGTTATCGGATCTCGACCTTGCCGCCTTCGTGACCGCCTGCGCCGGCGACAGGCTGAACGAGGCCGAAACCGTGGCGCTGACCCGCGCCATGAAGGAAGCAGGGCAGACGCTCGACTGGGGGCAGCACACTGTCCTCGATAAGCATTGCGTCGGCGGATTGCCGGGCAACCGGACGACACCCATCGTCGTCGCGATCGTCGCGGCGGCGGGGCATCTGATCCCCAAGACGTCGAGCCGTGCGATCACATCGCCTGCCGGAACCGCCGACACCATGGAGGTGATGGCGCCCGTCGCGCTTGACGCCGCCGCGCTGCGCCGGGTGGTCGAAGCCGAGGGCGGTTGCCTCGTCTGGGGTGGCGGGCTCGCCCTCAGTCCTGCCGACGATCATTTTATCCGTGTCGAACGCCCCCTCGATTTCGACTCCACCGGTCAACTCGTAGCGAGCGTACTGTCGAAAAAGGCGGCCGCCGGTGCCACCCATGTTCTGATCGACATGCCGGTCGGACCAACGGCCAAGGTGCGGTCTGCCGGAGCGGCGGAGGCACTCGGGATACGGCTGTCTTCGGTGGGCAAGGCGTTGGGTCTGAACCTGGCGCTACATATCAGCGATGGCGTGGCCCCGGTGGGACGTGGCATGGGCCCGGCGCTGGAGGCGCACGACGTGCTCGCGGTTTTGCGGCGCGCGCCGGATGCACCTGGCGACCTGCGTGCGCGGGCGCTGGATCTGGCCGGACATCTTCTGGACCTCGCACCGCACGCCGTTGCTGGGCGGGGGCGGGACCGCGCGCAGGCGCTTCTCGATAGTGGTGCAGCGGAGGCAAAGTTCATGGCAATTTGCGCGGCACAGGGCGGTTTCCGCAAACCCGGAACCGCAGCGCAGCAGATCGAAATACGCGCCCCTCATGCGGGCCAGTTGACCGCCATCGACAACCGACGCATCGCACGCATCGCCAAGCTGGCCGGGGCCCCGCGTCAGAAGAGCGCCGGCATCCGCCTTCTGGTGCGGATCGGGGATTGGGTGGACAAGGGCCAGCCGCTTTATGAGCTTCATGCCGAGACACCAGGCGAACTGGCCTATGCCCTGGCTTACGCGGAGTCCCAGACCGGGGTGCTGACGCTGTCCGAGGCAGTGTCATGATCCTTGTCGCGTTTCCCGAGATGAGGCCGCTTGCCGAAGACCTGGCACCCGCGCTTGGGGCGGACCTGCTCGCTCTCGACTGGCACCACTTCCCAGATGGCGAAAGCCTGATTTCGCTGCCCGGCGATCTGGACGGGGCCGATGTGGCATTTCTGGCGACTTTGCGCGATCCCGACCGGCTTGCCCTGCCCTTGCGCTTCGCCGCGGCGACGGCGCGCGAGATGGGCGCGCGTCGCGTCGGATTGATCGCGCCTTATCTTGGCTACATGCGGCAGGACCGCCGCTTCGAGCGCGGGCAGGCGGTCAGCGCGCCGCTCTTTGCGCAATTCCTGGGGGAAAGCTTCGATTGGCTGGCGAGTGTCGATCCGCATCTGCACCGCATCGCGCGGCTGCAGGATGTCTTCCCGATGCCTGCCATACGCGCCGTATCCGCCCCGCTGCTTGCGACCTGGATCAGCACGAACCTGCCAGACGCCGTTCTTCTGGGCCCTGACAGCGAAAGCCAGCAATGGGTCGCCGAGGTGGCCCGGCTGGCCGGACGGCCCTATGAGGTCTTGCGCAAGGTGAGATCCGGTGACCGCAGTGTCGATGTCAGTGTGCCCGAAAGCGCGGCGCTGCACGAAGGTACGCCAGTGATCCTCGACGACATCGCATCTTCCGGCGTCACGATGGCACGCGCCGTCGAAAGATTGCTTGCGGCTGGAACCGCCGCGCCTGTCTGCCTGGCTATCCATGCGGTCTTTGCGCACGGCGCTCAGGACGCCATTCTGTCGGCTGGTGCGGCAAGAATCATCACCACCGACACCATACCCCATCCAACGAATGCGATCGGAATTGCCGGTCTATTGGCCGAAGCGATCCTTTCGGTCGTGACAGCCCTTGACCTTCCAGTTGCTGGAACAATTAGGCTGGACCCGAATCCCGCCGAGAGGACAACCGAATGAACGACCAAGTAAGCCATGCTGCACATGAAACCGAATCCAACATTTACGTCTGCCCGATGCACCCTGAGGTACGGCAGAACGGTCCGGGCGATTGCCCGAAATGCGGGATGCATCTTGTGCCCGAGGCGGAGCTCGACAACCATGCCGGGCATGATCACCACGGTCATGACCATCACGCTGGTGCCGCCCCGGCGGACGGCAGATATGATACCGTCCCGGAGGGCTATGACGGCGCTGTCTACACCTGTCCGATGCACCCGCAGGTTCGCCAGGTCGAGCACGGCTCCTGCCCGATCTGCGGAATGGGGTTGGAGCTTGAGTCCGGGGTCCCGATGGACGACGGCCCGAACCCCGAACTGGTGGATTTCACCCGGCGTTTCTGGGTTGGCACGGTACTGACCATTCCGCTTCTGATCCTCACCATGGGTCCCTATCTCGGCTTTCCGGGAGTGCGCGAGATTTTCGGCGAGCGCGCAACCCTCTGGATCGAGTTGGTTTTCGGGACCCCGGTGGTTCTTTGGTGCGGCTGGCCGTTTCTGGTTCGGGGCTGGAATTCGTTCCGGACGATGAATCTCAACATGTTCTCCCTCATCGGTATGGGGGTAATCGCGGCCTGGCTCTTCAGCGTCGTCGCCGTTCTGGCACCCGGCATATTCCCGGACGGATTTCGCGACGCCGAAGGTCATGTCGGCGTCTATTTCGAGGCGGCGGCGGTGATCGTGACGCTCGTGCTGCTTGGCCAGGTGATGGAATTGCGCGCCCGTGAAGGCACCGGCAAGGCGATCCGCGCGCTTCTCGACATGGCGGCCAAGACCGCGAGGGTCATCCGAGACGACGGGTCCGAAGAGGAGATACCGCTGGAGGACGTACAGGTCGGGGACCGGCTGCGCGTGCGTCCCGGTGACAAGGTGCCGGTCGATGGCGTTGTGCTGGACGGCCGGTCCTCGGTCGATGAAAGCATGATCTCAGGTGAACCTGTGCCGGTGGAGAAGACCGAGGGCGACCCGCTGACCGGCGCGACGATCAATGGCACCGGTTCTCTGGTGATGGAGGCGACGCGTGTCGGGTCCGACACGATGCTCGCGCAGATCGTCGAGATGGTGTCGAACGCGCAACGCTCGCGCGCACCGATCCAGAAGTATGCCGACAAGGTGGCGGGATATTTCGTTCCGGCCGTGATCGGTATCGCGGTCCTGTCCTTCATCGCGTGGGCGGTCTGGGGGCCATCCCCGGCGCTGTCCTACGCATTGATCTCGGCTGTCGCCGTGTTGATCATCGCCTGTCCCTGTGCGCTCGGCCTCGCCACGCCGATGTCGATCATGACGGCAACGGGGCGGGGGGCCCAGGCCGGGGTGCTGATCAAGAACGCCGAGGCGCTGGAGCGGTTCGAGAAGGTCGATACCCTGATCGTCGACAAGACCGGCACGTTGACGATGGGCAAGCCGCAGCTTGTCGCCGTCCTGCCGCAACCCGGTCACGACGAGGCCGAGGTCCTGCGTCTCGCCGCATCGCTGGAGCGCGGATCGGAACACCCCCTCGCTGAGGCCATCGTGCGCGGCGCGGAAGAACGCGATGTGAAGATGGCGGACGCGGACGACTTCGAGGCGGTCACAGGAAAGGGCGTGAAGGGCGTCGTGGGCGGCAAGGTGGTCGCATTGGGCAACCTGGCGATGATCCGGGACCTTGGCCTTGAGGCCGGCGACCTGACCGCCAAGGCAAATGCCCGTCGCGACGAGGGCGAGACGGTGATGTTCGTGGTGCTGGATGGCGAGATCGCGGGTCTCGTCGCTGTCGCCGATCCGGTGAAGGAGACCACGCCCGCCGCCATCAAGGACCTGCATGCACTGGGGTTCCGCGTCATCATGGCCACCGGTGACAACGAGCGCACGGCCAAGGCGATCGGCGCACGTCTCGGCATTGACGAGATCCGGGCCGACGTGCTGCCCGAGGACAAGGCGCGGATCATCAAGGAATTGCAGCAGCAGGGCCGCAAGGTGGCGATGGCCGGCGATGGCGTCAACGACGCGCCGGCCCTGGCCCAGGCCGATGTCGGCATCGCCATGGGCACCGGGGCCGATGTGGCCATCGAAAGCGCGGGCATCACGCTGGTCAAGGGCAACCTCGACGGTATCGTGCGCGCACGGCGGCTCGCACGGGCCACCATGCGTAATATCCGGCAGAACCTGTTCTTCGCACTGATCTACAACGCCTCTGGCGTGCCTGTCGCGGCGGGGGTGCTGTTTCCGTTCTTCGGCATCCTCATCAGCCCGATGTTTGCCGCCTTCGCCATGAGCGCCTCGTCGATATCGGTGGTGCTCAATTCGCTGCGCCTTCGCGGCGCAAAGATCTAGAAAGGAAGCCACAACGTGACCCATCAACCTGATCCATCACATGTTAATCAAAGTCAATCGGAGCATGCCCCCCGCCCGCCCTCATTCTGGCGATCACGCGCCGGCATCTATCTGATCGTTGCGCTGGCAGTTGGCGTCCTTCTCCTGGGTTACGACCACCGGGTGCACATCCTGAGCAGCGGATTGCTGATCTGGCTGCCATTGCTGCTTTGCGTCGGAATGCACTTCTTCATGCACGGCGGTCATGGAGGCCACGACGGGCACGGAAAGGGAGACGACCAGTAATGACCGATGCAGGTGCTTCCTATGGACTCTGGCTGCTGGTATTTATCAATTCGGGGGTGTTCATCATTTTCGCCTTCAGTTTCTTCAAGCCGCAGACAAAACGCGACTGGCGCAGTTTTGGAGCGTTCAGCGCTTTTGTCGTAGCTCTCTTCACCGAGATGTACGGGTTCCCGTTGACCATCTTCTTTCTTTCCGGCTGGCTGCAATCGACCTGGCCGGAGGTAGACTGGTTTGCCCACGACAGCGGACATCTCCCCGAAATGATGTTCGGCTGGCAATCGAACCCGCATTTCGGGCCGTTCCACCTCCTGAGCTTCGTCTTTATCGGCGGCGGCTTCTGGCTCATATCCGTGGCATGGCACCATCTGTGGAATGCGCAGCGTCAGGGGTTGCTTGCGACGACAGGCCCCTATGCCCGCATTCGCCATCCTCAATATGTGGGGTTCGTTCTGATCATGCTTGGTTTTCTCGTGCAATGGCCGACCCTCCTGACGCTGGCCATGTTTCCGGTACTGGTCTGGATGTACGCACGGCTGGCCCGCGGCGAGGAGAAGGACAGCCGAGAACGGTTCGGCGCTGGCTGGGACAGGTATGCCAGCCGGGTTCCCGCTTTCATACCAAACGTTAACACTCTGCAGAATGTTGAACGCTGATTGGAAGCGAAAGCCGATCTGATGTGTTATTTGCGTGCCTAAAACATCTTTGGAAGACTGCAAACATACGGTATCTGAAACCATGATGAAAAAACCCGCCCTTCTGCGGCACGTACTAATCATAGGAAGGTCCGTGCTGACGGGATACCTGCTGCTTGCTTCGCGTGCCGAGTGGTCGGAGATGCACCGCTACAACCGAGCGCTGGGGGATCTTTCACTGCTGCTCATCGTTGCTGCAATGGCGATTGGGCCGCTCGCACGCTTGTCGTCTGCGCCCTTTTTACGGAAGCTCATGCCGTACCGACGCGAGCTCGGTATTTATGCGGTTCTGGCGGCGACGGTGCATACCATCATCATACTGATCGGCTGGGTCGAGCTTGATTTTGCACGGCTGTTCGGTTTTGAGTTTCACCCCCAGCTGCAACGCTACGTGATGCTTCAGCACGGGTTTGCGCTGGCCAATGTGGTTGGGATCGCGGCACTGCTCTACGGCTTTGTGCTTGCCGGTACGTCGAATAATTTCAGCCAAAGGGTACTTGGCACGTCCGTGTGGAAATACATCCAGCAGGGCGCTTATGTTCTGTGGTGGCTGGCAGTGCTGCACACGGCCTATTTCTTGTTCTTTCATTTTCTTGATTTTCACCGCCAAATGCCTGAGCCGAACTGGGCGCGATGGCCGTTCGTTGCCCTTGTGGCGTCAGTTATCGCTCTGCAAGGGGCCGCCGTTGTAGTCACATGGCGTTCGCAAACTTCCCGGCGGATCTACGGCGCACCCTCGCAACGGGAGTAGTCGCGATTTCATCAGACGCCCAGGGTCGGGACTTCTGGCGGCCTGAAACCTATCGGGTGGGCATGCGCAGAGGCGTAACGACCTAAAAAGCAACCAAGGCAGATCGAAATGCAGAAACACAATAAAAACCACGATGGGAACGACGGCTACCGTGAAGGCTCGATCAGCCTTGGCGGAGCTGTTGCCATGGGCACGGGCGTGATGATCGGTGCGGGCATCTTTGCCCTGACCGGACAAATCGCCCAGCTGGCTGGACCACTATTTCCACTCGCGTTCATCGCTGGTGCCATCGTGACCAGCTTCAGCGCTTACAGCTACATCAAGATGTCGAACGCCTGGCCCTCGGCAGGGGGCATCGCGATGATCCTTCAGAAATGCTATGGATCGGGGGCGGTCGCGGCGGGAGCGGCGCTTTTGATGGCGCTCAGCATGGTGATCGCGGAAAGCCTCGTCGCACGGACATTCGCCACTTATGTCTTGCGGCCTTTCGACATCACGGGCGGGCCACTTGTGCCCGTTCTGGCGGTTGCCGTGATCGTGTTCGCATTCTTGGTCAACATCGCAGGAAACCGCTCCGTCGGGCTATTCTCTCTAATCATGGCGGCGATCAAGATCGGGGGCATCGCGCTGTTCGGTATCGCAGCACTCTGGTCAAGCGGGTTTCAGTTCGCAGCCGCGTCAGAAACGGCCGAGACCTTTGGAGTGACAGGCTTCATCGCGTCTGTTGCGCTGGCGATCCTTGCCTTCAAGGGCTTTACCACGATCACCAACAGCGGCGGCGAAATCACCGATCCCCACCGCAATGTGGGCCGCACTATCATGCTGTCCATCGCGATCTGCGTGGTGGTCTACCTGCTTGTGGCCTTTGGCGTGGGCGCGAGCCTGACAATCGACGAAATCATCGCCGCGCGCGACTATTCGCTGGCCCAGGCGGCTGAGCCCGCACTCGGGCAGGTCGGCTTTTACTTGACGGTCGTGTTGGCGGCCGTGGCCACGGCATCCGGCGTGCTGGCCAGCGTTTTCGCAGTGTCGCGGATGCTGACCATGCTGACGGAGATGAAAATGATCCCGCACAGCCATTTTGGCATGTCCGGGGCTGTCCAGCGGCATATGCTGGTCTATACAGTCGTTATCGCCTCGACGCTGGCCGTGCTCTTTGATTTGGGACGGATCGCATCCCTTGGTGCCTTCTTTTACCTCGTCATGGACATGATCATACATTGGGGCGTGTTCCGCTATCGTCGAACCGAAGTTGGCGCCTCCAGTATCGTGCTTTTGTCTGCGCTTTCTCTCGATGCAATTGTATTGGCAGCTTTCACCGTAATGAAGCTTCAAAGTGATCCAATGATCGTTCTGTATGCGGCTGTCGGAATGATCGCTGTCTTCGCTTTCGAGCGCGTTTACTTGTCGCGATGGTTGGCACCTCAGGCCGCGCATTCCCACGGTGAATAGCCAGCCATCATCTAGCCCTGAAGGTATGCGATGCCTTGTGCACCGATTGCGATCAATCCGACCGACAGGGCAAACGCAAACAAGGCGAGCAGCATCAAGCCCGCTTTTATTGGCAAGCGACGAACAGTCGGTCCAAGAAATTCCGACTGCCCGAAAGCTGAAACATATAGCGGCAGCGCGCTGATCATTGTCGCATAAAGATAAACTCCGGAGATGTTCTCAAAAAACGCCGAACGCGCAAGGGTTGGGGCAACGACCGACAACGCGGTTGCACGACTGCCCCCGAATGACTCGAACCAGTCGGCAGACAAAACGTAGATCAATGCGTGGAGGCTTGGAAAGAG
Source organism: Roseovarius mucosus (assembly GCF_002080415.1). Lineage (NCBI taxonomy): Bacteria > Pseudomonadati > Pseudomonadota > Alphaproteobacteria > Rhodobacterales > Roseobacteraceae > Roseovarius > Roseovarius mucosus. The sequence continues at coordinate 158,638 of NZ_CP020475.1, forward strand.
AATGGCTCTGAGCAAGATATCCACCAGCACGAAAAACGCCGTATCTCGGCGGGCGACCTTTGGTTTCTGTATCACCGCGAAAAGAAAAAAACTGACATAGTTTACGGCAAAAACTACGGGCAGACCGTTGGTCGTAACTTGCCTCAGAAAGCGGGCCAGCGATGGCCCGCCGGCGGCAAGAGCCGCTGCAAAGCCCGGCGAAAGCAAGATATAAAGGCAGAGGACCGGCAGTAACGCTGCGAGGCTGAATGCCAAGACAATGCTCACAAACTGAATACCGGGCATGTCGACGGAGAAAAACCTCTGCATGTAAGAACGTTGGCACATATACGGCTTGAGATCGAGGATGTTGAACCTGCGTTTGGGAACCAAGCATTCGCTCCAGGTCTTTGGGACGAATGAAATTTAAGTTTCGAAATCTCCTGAACCGCGTTCCATGTCTCAACTGCAGGCCGAGCGACATAACAAATGGTAGGTTACTGCCGGACCTAGTTGCGGAAATGTTGATAGCATTGGAAAGTAGCTTTTCTGCATGTCTTACGCTGGCGGTGATTTTCAGAACGGAATATTCCTATCCGAGTGGGCGGACTCCTTTCAGGGTCTATTGCAATCTGCGCGGAGATCGCGGCCATCGTGCCGCTTCCATGCAAAAGCCCATCATGGCTGCCGACCCAGATGCAAAAGTTTCGTGCGATCTGACTGCACCTATCGTCGGCGTCGACAGCACTCTGGATGAAACTGCATTGGCCGCAGCGATCAGCGGCGCGGGCTATGGCGCCGAGAAACTGGCTGAAGTTCGGTAGCACAAGACGCGTCAGCAACGCTCCGGCGAGCGGGAGCGAGGTATTGGCTGTTCATATGTTTCTGATATGCAACATTTTCTGGCTGCAGTGGCCGTATCCCGCCTGTTTCACAAAAAAGCGACAAACCTTCCCGCGCAGGACGGATTGACAGAATTGCTTCGGTATCCGATGTCTTGGACATGAGCTTTCGAGTTGTCATATCAAGCTGGATCAAGGCGTTTACGTGCATTGCGTTTGCGTTGGCCTTGGTGTTTTCACCACCTTCTGCCGCTCACGCGGCGTCCGGCATGCATGACGGACATCAAGCCAAGTCTGTTAGTATCGTTGGTGCTGCCGAGACCCATGACACTGGAAGCGATGCGCATCACGCGCATACGAAGCTTAAGGTCACAAGCGACATCGACATCGCAGCGTCCGACAAGGATGGCAAAGAGAAGCAATCCCAAGAGTGTTGCAACGGTATCTGTATTTCTGTCGTCTTCATCGAAGACACCAAGATCAGAGCAGAGCCGGTTGGTACAAGTGAATATGTCATTCTGGACGGTCAAACGTATTCGGTAGAAACAGCAGGGTTTCTGCGGCCCCCTCGATTCCTGATCTGAACCGGCACCCAAGTCGGGTGTGAGCCTTGCGCAAATTCTGCGTGAGACAATGTTCATCAATCAGGTCACGTTCATGAAAATTCATCTACTTATGGGGGCTTCGGCCCTCGGGCTTGGCGCATGCGCCTATGAGCCCACCCCGTTGCCGTCCGTCGCGACCCAACAGGCCGTCATCAACACGGCAGTTTCATCGCCGATCAGCTATCAGGACCCGTTGGCGGGCTACACCTATCGCGGCCCTACAGGTCCCCGCGACTGGCGTTCCGTCAATCAAGAACAGACGGAGGGCAACTGATGCGGGTATCGAAGTTTCCGCTGGTTTTCGGCTTTCCGCTAATCTTGGGTGCCTGTGCTACAGCTGTACCAGGCATCTACACGGAACCAAAAGCTGGCTTCGCCAATATTTCCAGCCAGGTCACACCAGCCATTGGCAAACGGACAGCCTTCGCCGAAACCCAGGCCGAAAACGAGGCACTGAAAAAGCAGGTGCACGCAATGGTGCATCGCAAGACCATTTCGGCGGACACCGCCGTTCAGGTCGCGCTTCTGAACAACAAGGGGTTGCAGGCGTCCTATGCGAACGTTGGCCTATCGGCCGCAGAGGCCTGGCAGCAATCGACGCCGGAAAACCCGATCGTCGCAATCGGTATACTGGGCATCGGTGCGCCCGAACTGGGTGCCTACAGGGCGATCGAAGGACTGATCCGGTCGAACGTGCTCGATGCCACCACTCGCAAGCAGCGTACGGCCATTGCAGACGCAAACTTCCGGAAGGCTCAACTGAGCGCCGTGAACGACACACTCGCACTGGCCAATCAGACGCGGAAGGCATGGGTCGATGCCGTAGCCGCCTTCGAGGCCGTGAGCTATCTGCGCCGTGCGAAAGCGACGTCTGACGCCGGATCGGAATTAGCGATGAGACTGGGCGAGACCGGCGCGCTTAACACAGCCGGGCAGGCCCGTGAACAGGCATTCAATGCCGAACTCGCCGGACAACTTGCCCAGGCACGCTTGAATGCTACCCGGTCCAAAGAGCAGCTGACCAGGCTCATGGGGCTGTGGGGCACCGAAGTCGACTATTATGTGCCCGATGCCCTTCCTGCGCTGCCGCGTTCCGTCGGCCGTGTGACTGACATCGAAGCGAAAGCATTGCGAAATCGGGTTGATCTGCGCGTTGCCAAACTTGGCCTGGAAGCACAGGCCAAAGCGTTTGGTCTGACTGATCAGACTCGCATTATCAGCGATCTCGAATTCATTGCCGGGTTCGAAGCGGAGCGGGAAATTGAGGACGGAGAAACGGAGACCGTGACCACCCCTCAGGTGGAGGTGGAGTTCGCAATCCCGATCTACGACACCGGGAAGGCACGGATGCGCAAGGCGGAATTGTCGTACCTGCAAGCAGCCAACGTGCTGGCAGAAAGAGCCGTCAACGTCCGGTCCGAAGCGCGTGGTGCTGAAGCCTCCTATCACGCCGCGTATAAGATCGCCCGCCACTATCGCGACGTTCTGGTGCCGCTACGCACGACCGTCGAAGAAGAGGGTCTGCTGTCCTATAACGGCATGATCACCAACACTTTCGAGCTGCTGACAGACGTGCGCGAGAAACTGGGCGCATCACTGGAAGCGGCAAACGCAAAACGCGAATTCTACATGGCACAGGCTGATCTGACCGCTGCGATCTATGGCGGCGGCGAAGGCGGTGGCGGTGCTGGTGGAGAAGGCGCGACACTTGCCGCCGGTGGCGGCGCAGGACACTGAAAGGAACTGACATGCTAAATAGACGTCAATTACTCGGAGCCGGCGCGGCAGGTGCAACGCTGGTCTCTTCGAAAGCCTGGGGTCAAACCCTGAACATGGGCCTGCCCGAAGCTGCCCAAATGGATAGCGCAGCAACGGCGATCACGGCGCGTCCCAATTCCGGGCCGGACTACACACCTGTGGTCACATTGAACGGGTGGACCCTGCCGCACCGGATGAACAACGGGGTGAAAGAGTTCCACCTCGTGGCCGAACCGGTAGAACGCGAGCTTGCCGACGGCATGATTGCGCATTTGTGGGGCTACAACGGCCAATCCACCGGCCCGACGATCGAAGCTGTCGAAGGCGACCGGGTGCGCATCTACGTCACCAATAAGCTGCCGGAAGGCACAACGGTGCACTGGCACGGACTCATTCTTCCCTCAGGCATGGATGGGGTCTCCGGGTTGAGCCATCCAAGCATCCCGCCGGGCAAAACCTTCGTCTACGAATTCGACTTGGTGAAGTCCGGAACGTTCATGTACCACCCCCACGGCGACGAAATGGCGCAGATGGCGATGGGGATGATGGGCATGTTCGTGGTCCATCCCAGGGATCCGGCCTTCATGCCGGTGGATCGCGATTTCCTGATTATGCTGAATGCTTTCGACATCGATCCGGGGACATATGTACCCCGCATCATGACGATGACGGATTTCAACCTTTGGACCTGGAACAGCCGGATCTTCCCCGACATCGATCCGCTGGTCGTGAACAAGGGCGACCGGGTGCGAGTACGGGTTGGGAACCTTACGATGACGAACCACCCGATCCATATGCACGGCTATGACTTCAAGGTCACCTGCACGGATGGCGGCTGGGTGCCGCCTGAAGCACAGTGGCCGGAGGTCAGCATCGACATTCCCGTAGGTGCGATGCGCGCCTACGAATTCGTCGCCGATCATCTGGGAGATTGGGCGATCCATTGCCACAAATCGCACCATACGATGAACGCCATGGGCCATGACGTGCCGACGTTCATCGGGGTGAACAAGAAGCCGCTGACCCAGAAGATCCGTCAATTCCAGCCTGAATACATGCCGATGGGCATGTCCGGCATGGGGGACATGGCAAAAATGGAAATGCCGCTACCCGACAATACCATCCCGATGATGACGGGTTGGGGCCCGTACGGACCCATCGAGATGGGCGGCATGTTTTCGGTCGTGAAGGTGCGGGACGGCATCGACGCGGACGATTACTCCGATCCCGGCTGGTACGAGAACCCTCCGGGCGAGATGGCCTACGAATGGACTGGCGAATTACCCGACTTTGCCTCCAACAACAGCCCCAAGACCATTCTCACACCGAAACCAACCTCGAAGGGCTGAGCGGCCCTTCGTCATCTCCAACCGAACCAACCTACAGGACAATAAAATGAAAAATCTTCTTTTGACGACAAGCTTCGCGATCGCGCTATCAGCACCGGCCTTTGCTGCAGGTACACACGACGGCGGACATGGGGAGACCAAGCCAGCCGCAATGATGGTCGGCATGCCGGGTGACGCCGCCAAGGTTGACCGCACAATCGACGTCACTTTGCTCGAAAACGATGAGGGCCAGATGCTGATCGAGAGTGAGCCGATGGATATCAAGGAGGGCGAAACCATCCGCTTCAACATCACCAACAAGGGTGAGCTGGAGCATGAATTCGTCCTCGACACGGTAGAGCGTAATGCCGAGCATAAGATCGAAATGGCCAAGATGGACATGGAACATGACGATCCGAACCGTATCCGTCTCGATGCGGGCGCTTCGGGCGAGGTTGTCTGGACTTTCGCAAATTCTGGCACATTCGAAGCGGCATGCTTGATCGCCGGCCACTACGAATCCGGCATGCACCGTGAGGTCGCAGTAGGTGAGCAGATGGCTCAGGCTGACGTGGAATACACGAGCGGCACCATCAAGAAAATCGACGCCAAGGCCGGCAAGGTTACAATCATCCACGGGCCGTTGGTCACGCTCGACATGCCCGCCATGACCATGGTGTTTCGCGCGGACGAGACGATGATCGCGAACATGTCGGAAGGTCAGGACATCGAATTCGTCGCTGACCGGGTCAAGGGCAAACTCACTGTCACACAGATCAAGTGATGAAAATCCATGGGGCCAGGGCAAACGCCTTGGCCCCATCGCTTTGAGGCTTGGCCCGAGCAAGCAAGAAGATCCCAAAAAATCAAGCGCTACGGAGGTAGCCGAGCATGACGAATTTCCTGAGAACCTGCACCATCGCCCTTGCGCTCGTCCTTCCGGCTTTTTCAGTGGGCGCTTCCAGTGGCAAGGGCCAGCAGCCTCACGCCCGAGCCTTCGAAGTGCCTGGCCATGATCCGATCGGGAAACCCGGTGATGGCTCCTCAATCGACACGACGATTGAATTGTCCATCAGGGAGACAGAAAGCGGCTACATGCTTTTCGAGCCGGACGCACTCCACATCGAGAGCGGTTCAGTTATCCGCTTTTTGATCAGCAATCTGGGCGGACTGGATCACGAGTTTTTTCTCGGCTCCTTTAACGAGGTTGCAGAACACCAGCAGTGGATGCGCGAACATCCCGATATGCAACATGACAACGCCAATTCAGTTTCTATCCCTAGTGGACAAAATGCCGAGTTGATCTGGGAGTTCTCCGATATGACCAACCTGGAGTTCGTATGCTTGATCCCCGGCCACCGGGAAGCGGGCATGTGGGGCGTCATCATCGTGCACGATCACCTTGCGCCGAAATCCAAGGGCTAGACTTTTCCATGTCACTCTTGGATAGATATCACGTGTTTGTACATAACGTATCTGCCGCGTTCGGATACGACTACAACGATGCCACGCCAGACTGGGTTCACCCGTTCATTCATCTCATACTGGTCTTGGCGCCTGCGCTGCTGATCAGTGTTGGCTTATATCTTGCAATTCGCGGCGTTCTGAAGCTTTGGAAGGACCGCAGCATGCCTGCGTTCCACGCAGAGCCCATACGAGGGCTCGAAGGAAGTCTTTTCAGCACCGTCTTGCGCTATTCAAGAAGGCAGCAAGCGTTGATGATCATGGTTAGCCTCATCGCGATGCCTATTCTCTATCTGACGCTCGAATTGCCAAAGCAGATCGTAAACAACGCTTTGGACTCTGATCGCTTCCCCATTGCCGTTTTGGGACGCGACCTCGACCAGGTCGTTTTTCTCATGCTGCTTTGTGGTCTCTATCTTCTGGCGATCATCCTGAACGGGCTAAACAAATATGGTCTTAACGTCTTCAAAGGGTATGTCGCGGAGCGGTTTCTGCGGCGCTTCCGCCTGCTGGTCTATCGGCAATGGCGCAGCGATGCAGACTCCCGAAACCAGAGCGAAATCATCCCTATTCTCGCACAGGAAGTTGAGCCCATAGGTGGCTTTGCTGCAGATGTCCTTGCGCTACCAATCCTGCAAGGCGGTACGCTTCTGACGATCCTGTCTTTCATGTTCGTTCAGGACCCTGTGTTGGGTGCCGCCGCACTGACGGTGCTGCCAATTCAGCTCGTGCTGCTGCCCAAGCTACAACGCCGGGTCAACGCCCTTTCACGCACAAGGATCAGGGAAGTCCGACAACTTGGCAGGCAGCTCAGCGATCAGTTGCGCGAACGACAGGTCAATCCGGCCGGGCTGCTGCCAGTGAGTACAAGTTTTAGAGAGCTTGAGCGCGTGCGCAGGAAGATTTTCCGTCTTAAGTTCTTCATCAAGGCCCTCAACAATTTTCTGACCGCGCTGACGCCATTCCTGTTCTACTCTTTGGGTGGATATTTTGTCATTGAAGGTCGCATTACACTCGGCGCGCTGGTGGCCGTCCTGGCAGCACACAAGGACTTCTCGGCACCGCTGAAAGAGCTCTTCAATTACTATCAGACGCTGGAAGACACGCGGATCCGGTATCAGGAAATCATGGCTTTTTTAAGCAAATCGATTCAGCCATTGGGGCATGCTCAGCCAGACAACACTGTGCCACAAGAGGCTGGCCAATTCGAGCGATCCAAGCAGAGATACCCAGCTTTGTCTTTGGTAGGGCAGGGGGCCATAGCAACATCATGAAGGAGTTTGATGGGATGAAATGGGCAGCAATATTCTTTGCTTTGATCGCCGTTGCTTCTGCAGGCTGGTACATCATGCAGCCGGATTACTCTCAAACAGGTACGCAGACGGATGAGGGCGTCGCGCTTCCCGCAGGCGCGCTTGTAACTGTCACGCTACCAGCAAGTTTTACAGAGCAAGAGCAAATCGGCGCAGGCGCTTATGATGCAGTCTGTGCCGTGTGCCACGGCCTGAACGGGCAAGGCCGGGATGGCGTTGCTCCACCGCTTGTTCACAAGATCTATGAGCCGAGCCATCACAGCGACATGGCGTTTGTCCTCGCGGCGCAAAATGGAGTGCGGGCGCATCATTGGAAATTTGGAAACATGCCAGCGGTTGAAGGCGTGACGCGATCAGAGATCCTTGCTATCGTGACGTACATTCGAGCATTGCAGCGTGCCAATGGGATCAATTGAGCCGTTTCGACGGACAGAAGGGTGGGATTTGGTTCGCGGTCAACGACCATTCGGCTCGCCGCGACATGGCCACAACTGTTGGGGAAAATTCTCTAGATGAGTAAGTGTCTCGCTGCATCGATCCTGATCCTTGCTGCATTTTTCAGTTCTTTCACCGCAACTCATGCCGGGGAAACCGGCCTCTTCAGATTGACCGACCGTGCAGCACCGGTCGGCATCGGTGCCCGTGAACCATCACTTGCAACCTTGCCGGATGGCCGGATCATATTGAGCTGGACAGAAGAAAAAGGAGCCGAAGCGAAAGTTCGCATGGCCATCCTCGATGGCAGTGAGTGGTCTGACGCTCGTACAATTCATAAATCCTCAAAGATTTACATCAACTGGGCCGATTTCCCGTCGGTGATGGCACTTTCCAATGGTACGCTGGCAGTACAATGGCTCGAACTCAATGGTACGAGCGATTACCAATACGACGTGAATATTGCTTTTTCCCTCGATGAGGGCAAAAGTTGGTCGGTCCCCCTTATCCCCCATGATGACAGATCTCAACGCCAGCATGGGTTCGTTTCGTTGGTTCCCCATCAGTTTGGCGGATTGACGGCGCTGTGGCTGGATGGCCGGAAGTATGAAAGTCAGACAGAAGGCGACAGTTTCGAGAATGCAATGCAGTTGCGTTCGCGGCAGATCAACTCTGACGGAACGATGAAGCCAGAAAGCCTGTTGGACGCGCGCGCTTGTACTTGTTGTCAGACGTCCGCGGCACGGACCGGCTCGGGCGACATGGTTGCGGTTTATCGTCACCGAACCGCCGATGAAATCCGCGACATTTCGATTGTTCGATCTACCGGAGGTGTCGCGTAGCCCTTAATTGGGCTCTGCCTCAATCTGTGTGGCGGAACGGTAGCATTCTCGCCCGCAACAATTCTGGACCGGCCCGACCGTACATGGCGCGTTTGAGCGTCTTCAGGCGATTGATCTGACCTTCCGCCTGGCCGTTGCTCCATGGCATCTCGATGGCGTTTTTGACCGCATCGAAGTCCCGATTCAATGTGCGGGCAAAGCGCACGAGTGGCGCCAGGTCAGTTTCGATCGCCTCGTCGATCCATGCCGGGAGCGGGTCTGCTTCGCGGCCGCGCAGGATACCGTTGAACCGCATGGCGAGGCGGCGCATCGTTGCGAAGTCGGGAGAGCCGGCCTTGAGCGCGTCGACTTTCCGCGCCTGATCCGAAGTGAGCTTTCCGCGCGGTTTGATGCACAGCGCGGCCGCGATGACCGGGGAGATCGCGTGCCCCGTTTCCGGGTCCCGGACTGGCTTAAGGATTTTGTGCTTTACCTTGGGGCCGCTCGCTTGCTGTTCGGCTCTGCGCCAACCCGCCAGCAACCGCTGCAGATGCGTTTGACTCCCCTCGTAACCGCGCTCTCGGATCAGACGGAACAGGGCGCTTCCAGTTCGAATGCCATCCTTCCAGCTTTGGCCCAGGAACTCTTCAAAGTACCACGGCGAAGTCCGCTTCAAGGCTGCCCGCCTGCGGTCTGGTGGTGTCTCGAACTGCAGCCATTTCGCGATGCTGCGACGCGGGAACCCTGTTCGCCGCCCGATCTCACTGCAGGAAAGCCCTTGATTTCGGAGAGCATGGATGGTGGCGAAAACCTCCTCCCGAGATGTTCTGTGCGCAAGGCGTGACTTCAGAAGGCTGCCGGCTGCGGTGATGTTGTCGGCGTCGGACAGCAGCGCCCGGCCGGTCGCACGGCCGTGAAGGTTCATTTGTTCCTCGATGGCCTGCCGCAGGTTTTGCACGATATGGAACCGGTCAGCGACCTGCTTCGCCTGCGGTGCCCCTAGCCGTGCAGCCTGGGCGTAGAGACCACACCGATCTCTGCTGATCACTTCAACCTCGGGGTGTCGCTTCAGCCAGTTGGCGCAGGTGGCGACATCACGATCCTCAAGAATGTCGATCACCACGCGACGCTCCAGATCCACAATGATCGTGCCGTAGGTTTGCGACTTCCGCCAGCTCCAATCGTCGATCCCGATGACCGTTGACGCCTCGGCGGTGCCTTGAACACACTTCTTCAGCTGCCTGAGCACCGTGTCATCGCTGACCCCAAGGCCCAAACGATGCAAGAGCCGCTCGGCAGGCCGTCCGCCTGTCGCATGCCCAAGAAGGCTGACTATTTCCCCGACACGCGAAGTACGACGTGCAAATGGACACGCAATCGCGGCGATCTGATCGGAGAAAGTTCGGCGTGGGCAAGTGGGTGCCTGACATCGCCAACGGCAAATCGCGAGATCAACCGTTACCTCGTCTCCATGGGCGGGATAATCCTGCAACCGCCGACGCCGCCAACCGTGACGTCGGCGTGAATGCAATCCACAGTCTGGGCAAACGCCGATGGGCGCCAAGACACCAGATACAATCCACCCGCCGGATTCACTTCGCTCAACGCTATGAACGGCAACATCGCTCCCGGGCGACCAGTGCTTCTTCGAACTCACAACTATCCCTCCTGAATTTTCCAGTTTCAGGATAGTTGCGCCACACAAAGTGAGGCAGAGCCCAATTAAGGGCTACGCGACATCTGCCCAGGGAAAGGGGCCCCTCGGCCATCAGCCGATTTGTGCAACAGAGTCGCAAAAGGTCGTCAAGGAGTCTGAGCTTTCCACCAAGGCTGAACAAGTATAGCCGAAAAGCGGTTACGCCGCCCCCGCAGTCAGCGCAGAAAGGCGCGGAACCGGTGCAGGGCGAAGGCGAACATCACCGACCCGATCAGCATCAGCGCCACAAGTTGCGGCCAGACCACGGACAGCCCGGCCCCGCGGAACAAGACCCCTTGTGCCAGCGCGATGAAATGCGTGTTGGGGGCCGCGAGCATGATGTATTGCACGGCTTGGGGCATCGACTCGCGCGGGGTGACGCCGCCCGACAGGATATCGAGCGGCAACAGCACCAGCAAAAGCAGCATGGCAAACTGCGGCATAGAGCCTGCGATGGTGGCCAGCAGGATGCCCATCGAGGTCGTTGCAAAAAGGTGCAACGCCGCGCCCACAAGATAGAGCGCAACCGATCCCCCGATCGGGATACCCATCCCCGCCTGAACCACCAGAGTGAGCGAAAGCGCCGTCGCCACCAGCACCACGCTGCCCATGCTGAGCACCTTGCTCGTCATGATCTCGGCGGCGGTCACGGGCATGACCAGCAGATGTTCCAACGTGCCGTGGTCGCGCTCACGGATCAGGGCGGCACCCGAAAGGATGATGGACAGCATGGTCACCGTACTGATGACCGAGGTCACCGCCCCGAACCAGGCCGGGTCGAGCGAGGGGTTGAAACGGGCCCGAACGGCCAGATCAACCGGCATCCCGACCGGGGCGGCATCGCGTGCCAGCCATCCGGCAATCTCCTGATTGACAATGGCGCTGATACTACCCGCCCCGGTAAAGGCCTGGCTGACCCGTGTCGCATCGACATTGAGCTGTAATTCGGGCCGGTTCCCGGCCAGCAGGTCGCGCTGGAACTCGGGCGGGATCACCAGCGAAAAGGTGTCGATCCCGGCATCCATCCGCGCATCCATTTGCGCGATGTCGATCTGGGCGGGCGGCATGAAATACGGCGGCAGGAACGCATCGGCCACCCGCCGCGACAGCGGCGAGGCGTCTTCGTCCACGATCCCGATCGTGGCGCTGTTGAGCGATTCGGGGATGGCGGTCGCGCTGACATAGACGTCGAGCGTGAAGGCATAGGCGACCAGCACCATCAGAAGCGGATCGCGCAACAGCCCGCGAATTTCCTTCAACGACAGTTGCAGAACATGCCTGAGCCGCATCGGTTATTTCTCCTGTTTGCGCACGAAGATGGCACCCAGCAGCACCACCACGGGCACAAGCGCCAGCATCGGCAGGAAAGACCCGCCCAGATCATCGAACCCCAGTGCCTTGGAAAAGGTCCCGCGCGAGATGGTGACGAAATGGCTGGTGGGATAGATTTCACCGATCACCCGACCCATGCCGTCCATTGACGCAACCGGATCGATGATGCCACCATATTGCATCGCCGGGATAAGCGTCGCCATGAAGGTGAAGAACAGCGCCGTGACCTGGCTTTGGGTGAAGGCGGAAATCAGCAGGCCCAGCCCGGTGGCCAGCACGACATAGATCAGCGCCCCGAGCGAAAGCGCGAGCAGGCTGCCCTTGACCGGCACCCCGAAGACCACCACCGCCAGCGCCAACAGCAAAAGGTAATTCATGAAACCCAGAACGACATAGGGCACCTGTTTGCCCAGCAGGAATTCCAGCCGTCGCGCCGGGGTGACATAAAGATTGACGATCGAACCCGTTTCCTTTTCGCGGGCCACGGACAGGACGGCCAGCGTGGCCGGAATCAGCATCAGCAACAGCGGGATCATCGCGGGCACCATGGCCGCCAGGCTCTCGACATCGGGGTTGTAGCGGTAGCGCACCTCAAGCGTGAAGTTACCCGCCACCGCTTGATCGCCAAAGACCTGACGCATCTGCTCGGTCAGCCAGTGGGCGTGCATCCCCTGGATATACCCGCGCACCGTATCGGCGCGCATCGGCATGGCCCCGTCGAACCACGCGCCAATGGCGACGGGGCGGCCGCGTTCAAGATCCGCGGCGAACCCCGGCGGAATTTCCAGAGCCAGACTGATTTCACCCGCCCGCATCCGGTAGTCAAGATCGGCATGATCGACAAGCGGCGGTTCCTCGTCAAAGTAACGCGACCCGGCCAGGTCGTTGACATAGGATTGGCTAAGGATGCTCCGATCGAAATCGAGTGCCGCGAATTTGAGGTTTTCGACATCCATGGACACGCCATAGCCCAGCACGATCATCAGGATCACGCTGCCGAGGCTGGCAAGCGTCAGGCGGATCGGATCGCGGCGCAACTCCAGCGACTCGCGCCATGAAAAGCTCAGCAGCCGCGCCAGGCTGAACCCCCCGCGCCGCCGCCGGGCGGAGGTGGCGGGCCCGGCGGAAAGCTCTTCTTTCATCTCGGGCGCAGGCGGGGTATCCTGATCCTGCGCGCGTTGCAGATGGTGGACAAAGGCATCGTCCAGCGTCTCTGCGCCGACCTCCTCGCGGATCGCTTCGGGCGTGTCGCTTACAAGCACGCGGCCCTGGTGCATCAGCGAAATCCTGTCGCAGCGCGTGGCCTCGGCCATGTAATGGGTGGAGATGAAGATCGTCACGCCATCGTTTCGGGACAGATCTATCAGCGATTGCCAGAAGATATCGCGCGCCACAGGGTCCACCCCCGATGTCGGCTCGTCTAGGATCAGGATTTCGGGGCGATGGATCAGCGCGACCGCCAGCGACAGGCGCTGACGAATACCCAGCGGCAGGCGCATCGGCAGGCTGTCGAGCACGTCTTCAAGATCGAACCGCTCAGCGAGTTCCGCGATCCGCGGCACGATCTCTGCGGATGTCATGTCGAAAAGCTGCCCGTGCAGATCAAGGTTCTGCCGCACCGTCAGCTCGGAATAAAGCGAGAAGGATTGCGTCATGTAGCCGATGCGCTTGCGGGTGGCCATGTCATGGGCATCGACCTTGCGACCGTAAATCTTCGTGGTGCCGTCACTCGGATCCAGCAGCCCGGTCAGCGCCTTCATGGTGGTGGTCTTGCCGCACCCGTTGGAGCCCAGAAAGCCGAAGATCTCGCCCCGCTTGATGCGAAAGCTCACCTGGTCCACAGCTGTGAAATCGCCAAACCGCACGGTAAGGTTCTCGGCCTCGATGACGTTTTCCCCGTCGGACGCCGGATCGCGCGGCGGGATGCTCAGGTCTTTGTGGCGGCTGCGGTTTTCCTCGGGCAGAAGTGCGATGAAGGCCGCATCCAGATCAGCGGCACCGGTGCGTTCCAGGATTTCGGCCGTGCTGCCGGTCGCCAGAACCTTGCCCGCGTCCATCGCCACCAGGTGATCGAAGCGCGCGGCCTCTTCCATATAGGCGCTCGACACCAGCAGGCTCATATGTGGGCGATCAGCGCGGATTCGGTCGATCAGGGCCCAGAATTCGCGCCGCGACAGCGGATCGACGCCCGTGGTCGGCTCATCGAGAACCAGAAGGTCGGGGTCGTGGACCAGCGCGCAGCACAGGCCCAGCTTCTGCTTCATCCCGCCCGAAAGCTTGGCCGCCGCGCGGTCGGCAAACGGGGCGAGACCGGTCGCCTTGAGCAGTTCGTCGATCCGCTGCGCGCGTTCCTGCGCGCCCTCGCCAAAAAGGCGCCCGAAAAAATCGACATTTTCGCGGACCGAAAGCGTCGGGTAAAGGTTCCGCCCCAGCCCCTGCGGCATATAGGCAATGCGCGGGGCGATGCGCGCGCGATGCCCGGCGCGGGCCATGTCGCCCCCCAGCACCTCGAGCCGCCCTGTCTGCATCCGACGCGCCCCGACGATCAGCGCCAGAAGGCTCGACTTTCCCACGCCGTCCGGCCCAATGACGCCGACGGAACGGCCTGACGGCAGGTCGATCGAAACATCGTCCACGGCCAGGGTATTGCCATAGCGGAGCGAGAGCCCCTCGGCACGCACCGCAGGCATGGAATCGGTCATTCCAGCACCTTGCCCTGTGCCTCGGCCGGCCAGGGCGCGGTCGGATCAAGCCGCACCCAGGCGACGCCGGGAAGCCCGGTCTTGACCTGATCGAGGTGCTTTTGAAGGAGCTCCGGCGCGATCCTGGCCCGAACCCTGAACATCAGCTTCTCGCGCTCAACCTCTGTCTCGACCGTCTTGGGCGTGAACTGCGCCACGTCCGACACGAAGGAAACGCTGGCGGGGATGACGATGCCGGGTGCCGCATCCAGCAGCAAGCGCACCTCGGTTCCCAGCCCGATACGCCCCGCATCCGCCGTCGAAAGGAAAAACGTCATGTAAACGTCGTTGAGGTCCAGCATGTTGACAACGCGACCGCCGGCCCCCACGATTTCGCCCGCGCGCGCGACGATATATTGCACCCGCCCGGCACGCGGCGCTTTCAATGTGCTATCCTCGATCTGCACGTCGATCGCCTCGATCGTCGCCTGGGCCGCGGTCACCGCCGCCTCGGCCCCAATCACCGAGGCTTTCGCCGATGCGACCCCCGCCCGCGCCGCCGCAAGCGACGCCTGTGCAGAGGCAACCGCCGCCGCGGCGCCAAAGGCGTTGGCCCGGTCGATCTCGAATTGCCGTTCGGATGTGATGCTGTTCTGCGTCAGAGACTCGGAGCGCTCATACTGGCGCCGCGCGACATCCTCCTCCGCGCGGCGCTGTTCCAGAAGGGCCTCGGCCGCGCGTACTTCGGCCGCGCGCTGTTCGACAAGCAGCGTGGCGTTTTCCACGGCGATTTCAGCGCGGCGCAGTTCCGCCACCATCTGGTTGCGATTGGCCTGCAATTGCCGCGTGTCGAGCGTGGCCAGAGGCGCACCTGCCGTCACGAGCCCTCCTTCGTTCACAAGCACCGTGTCAATTCGCCCGGGCAGCTTGGCCGCAACGTCGATTTCGACCGCTTCGATCCGCCCGTTGCCGCGCGCGAATCCTTCCGCGTCCGTATCGGATAGGGTGCTTTGCCAGATCAAAAAGCCGGATACGGCGACAGCGATGACGATCGCGGCCATGATAACGGGTCTGTTTTTTGCCACTGGATACTCGCTTGTTGTGATGATTCGGGCGTGTTTTTTATTCTTGCGACGCGCCTGAACCCTAAATCATCCGCATGCGGTTTCACAACCGGATTGAACGGCGCATCCGTTACAGAACGATGTTGTCCACCCGTCCGAGCCGACCCCGGGCAAAGTCATAGGAAAGGCCCAGCAGGCCCAGAACTGAATCGATTTCGGGCTCATTTCTGGGCGCATAGACCATGACAGCCGTGGGCGGGATCATGCCCGCCGCAGCCATCGGATGTGGCTCTGCCCAGCCAAGATCGACGATCTTCGGCACCGCATCCTCTGGCAGCATCATGTGCAGGCTGCCGTCCTGCGGCGGATGGACATGGGCGAACTCGGTACCGATCATGAACGCCTCACGGCAGCCGCAGCCGCGCCCGTGTTCGAGGCAAAGTGCCTCGGCCCCCGGCACCGAGATCATCGAGGGCTGGCGGATGACAAAGGGAAAATCGAAGGCCCTGTCCTTGAAAGCGCGATATGACGCGGCATCAGGGTTCTGACTGATCTGCGTATGCGGGGCACAAGGCGTGGTGACGGGCCTTGGCCCCTCGCGCGGCGGGATATTCAGCATAACGGGGCCTCCGTGGGTGTTGTTTACGCCTGCCCGGTCAGTGCGGGCGTGTTGGCCAGCAGGAAATCGCGGACCGATTGTGGCCTTAGTCCGGTCAGCTTTTCCACGTCATCCGAGGCCATGTCGAGATTCCCCTTGGCAATGGCGACATCGAAGGACGAGAAGACATTCGCCATGAACTCCGGCAGGCCATTCGTGACCATCGCCTCAACCAAGGCGTCGCGCGTGATCGGGACGTAGGGGATCTCCTTGCCGGCAACTTGGGACAGTATCGCGGCGATCTCGGCATGGCCGACGGCCTCGGGTCCGGTGATGTCGCGCAGGGTCGATCCGATCTCGGACAACAGGGCCGCTGCGGCGGCGCGGGCGCAATCGGCGCGCGTGACATAGCCCGCCTTGCCGTCACCCGCCGCCGCGTAAAGCGCCCCCGCGCCAATCGCCTGCGCCCCGCTCATCAGCAAGAGATCGGCGTAAAGACAGTTGCGCAGGATCGTGTGCGGGAGGCCGGTCTGCTTGATCAGCGCCTCGCTCTCGCGGTGATCGGCGGCAAAGGTGATCGGGCTGCTTTCATCTGGATTGGTGAGCGACGTATAGACGATATGCGTTACACCGGCCTCCTGCGCGGCGGCGATTGCATTGCGATGCGCGGCAAGCCGCTTGCCCGGCTCAAGGTCGTCCGTCGAGATGATCAGCAGCCGCCCGCCACCGGCAAAGGCCGCGCCAAGCGTGGCCGGATCATTGAAATCGCCCGCCCTGACCTCAACCCCGCGCGCGCGCAAATCGGCGAGCTTGTCGGGCGTGCGGGTGATGGCGACAACGGGATTCGCGCCCTTCGCAAGCAGGTTCTCGACGACCTGACGGCCAAGCTGACCGGAGGCGCCGGTGACGATGAAGGGGCCTTGGATGCTATCGGACATCTTGTGGTTCTCCTTTTGCGTTTTCTGTTCAACCGAAGCGGAAGGCGCTTTCGACAGCGCCAAGAACGTGATCCTCCAGCGTCTTGCGACCGATATCGTTGCCCGCCGCGCCCACCACGATATGCAGTGGGATCAGATGCTCTTCGCGCGGATGGGCATCGCGACCGCCCGGTGCGTCTGACCAGTGCACGAGCCTGCGGTTGCGTTCCTCGGGATCGGGACAGGTCATCACCTCGGTCAGCCAGGCGTCGAACGCGCCGCCAACGACGGGGCCGCGCGGCCCGCCACGCAGGCTTTGCATCAGCACGCCCATGTTGTGATAGGTGTTGCCGCTGCCGAGGATCAGCACGCCATCATCGCGCAGGGGGGCCAGGGCCTGACCGAGCGCAATGTGGCGCGCGGGGTCCAGATCGCTGGCAACCGACAGCTGGACGCAGGGAATGTCAGCCTCTGGAAAGGCGACCTTGAGTGGCACAAAGACGCCGTGGTCAAAACCCCGTGCGGCATCCTTCGCGGCGGCAAGACCGGCGGCGCGGATCAGGTCATGCACGCGATCGGCCAGCGCCGGATCGCCGGGGGCGGGCCAGGTCAACTCGTAGGTATGCGGCGGAAAACCGCCATAGTCGAACAGAAGCGGCGGGGTGGGACTTGTCTGCACGGTAAACGCGGGTTCCTCCCAGTGACCCGAGATCACCAGAAGCGCCCTGGGGCGCTCAGGCAGTGTGCCCGGAAGATTCTCCAGAAACTGCCGGTGTCGGTCCCATTCATCGGGCGGAGTCCAGTCCATGAAGAAGCAGGGGCCGCCCCCGTGGGGAATGAAGAGCGTGGGCTGGCGGGCCATGTCCGATTGTCCCTCCCGGTTGCCAAGGTAACCCTCGAGTGCCTGTATCAGGAGGTGTAATAGTTGAGTTATGGAAAAAATTAAAGTAGGGACGATAAAGTAACCATCTGGGAAGGAAGCGCACAGCGATGTCCAAAACGCCGCCACAGTGCCCGATGGATGCGATCCTGCGGCTGCTCATGGGGCCGTGGACCACCTACATCATCTGGGTCCTGAACGATCAGGGGCCGCAAAGGTTCGGGGTGCTGAAGCGCTCTGTGCCGGGGATATCGACCCGAATGCTGACCGAGCGTCTGCGGATGCTGCAAGGTGCCGGGGTCATCTGGCGCGAACAGGCCGAGACGATCCCGCCTGCGGTCACCTATGGCTTGACGCCACGCGGGAACGACCTGCGAAGCGTTCTGGACGCACTGGGAACTATCGCGGAACGCTGGAAAGCTGAGGGGGTGTTTCAGGACGATGACTTGGGCGCTGTTTGACTGCGCCAGCCCGAAAAACGCGTGCGTTTACCAGCTTTGGGCGGTGCCGATTCATGACGGTTGTGTTTGTGAGCTACGCAGCGCCGCTCGGCTTTTGCGAATGACAGTTGATGGACCTGTTGGACGCCTTTGAGCGCGGCCAGTCATGTTGCGCTGTGCGATCGTTATCACGTTTTGGAAGCAGGTGATCACCATGAGAGAAAGTAAAGGTGCCGATGTGCTCAGAGGGGCCAGGGAGGTCTTTTTGAAGTGCGGCTTCGAAGGCGCCAGTGTCGATGCCATTGCCGAACAAGCCAAGGTTTCGAAGGCGACCCTTTATGCGCATTTCTCAAGCAAAGACAGGCTCTTCTTAAGCGTTTTACGAGCTGAATGCGACAGACTTTCTGAAGAAATCTGCCGTCCGCTTTCAAACCTGGGCAATGCACAAGATGCCCTTGAAGAGCTCTCGCGGCGCATGATCGGGCTGGTCATGGATGAGGGTTACATTCGTCTCCTTCGTGTTTGCATCGGCGCGGTTCCGGTTCTGCCGGAGGCAGGCGAAATATACATGGATGCAGGCCCAACGCGCGCTATCACACACGTCGCGCAAATACTCAAAGACTTGCACGAAACGAAATCACTGAACGTTGAAAACGTTCAAAACGCCGCCAGTCAGTTCATTCACCTGTCCATCTCCGACGTCATCATGCCGCGATTGCTGGCCGTCGACCAGCCTGTCGATGCATCTGAGCATTCAAAGAGGGCGGTTGACGCTTTTCTGGCGGTATATGGCCGACGCAATGACTTATAGCGTGGGAGGCCCAAACTTGCCTTCTGGTGCTTCGACAGGTGCCATGCCGCGCCTCAAGGTGACTGATCCGGTTGAACACTTGACCCAGATGGTGCCGGACACTAGCTACCCTAGCATATGCACCGACCGGACGGTACAGTTTTGAGTGAGCACATGACCCCAGCAGAAACCAGAAGCGCGTCTCGCAGGATACTGTCTGCTGCGCGCGCTATCGCCGCGCGCGCAGGTGCGGGAAAGATAACGATCGACGCGGTTGCAAAGGAGGCGGGCCTCAGCAAGGGGGGCGTGCTTTACAATTACCCGACAAAGAAGGCCCTGCTCTCGGGGCTGCTCGATGCGATGTTGGCCGAACATCGGGAGCTGCTGGACAGCGTGCCGGAGCGGCACCCCGCGCGAACCCTGCGTGGGCATCTCGAAACGGTTCTGCAATCGCAAGAGGTGGATGATGACCTGTCGATGGCGATCCTCGCGACAGCGGCGTCAGATCCGCAACTGCTCGATCCGCTGCGGGGAGAATTGAGCGACGACATCGGGCGTATCCTGTCCGACACACAAGACCCGCAGGGTGCCATGGTGGTTTTTTGGGCGATTCAGGGGGTGCGCTTCCAGAAACTTCTCAAGCTGCCAGACGGCGGGGCGGATCTCCGTGGTCGCGTCATCGAAAGATTAAGGACCCTGATCGATGAACTCGAATAGAATGAAGCAGAGCTGGAAACGGATCGCATCGGTTACCGTGATCGCGGCTGCGGCGCTGCTGGTTTTGTCGGTGTTTCCGGCGCTCCGGACCGATGTCCGGGCCCAGACAACGACTGACGCGACAAAGCCTGCGGCCGAAACCAGCGAGGGGGCTGAACACGACCGGAAGGTCACAGTAGAAGTGACCCGAGCAACAAGTCGCACCGTCACGCGTGGCCGCACCGTTGCCGGGCGGGTCGCGCCAGCCCGCACCGTAGACATCGCTTTCCAGGTTTCTGGACAGGTCCTGCGCCTCGAGGTGGATCCGGGCGACAAGATCAGCGAAGGCGATCTGATCGCGGAACTCGATCCGGTCGATTTCGAACTTGCGGTGGATCGGGCGCGGGCCGCCTTTGACCTGGCGAAATCCGAGCTCGAGCGCGCGAAGAGCCTTGCCGAACGAGGGGTTGCGGCCGAAGCGCGCTTCGAAACCGCCCGTGCCGAATACGCGCAGGCCGAAGTTGCGCTGCGCGAGGCCGAGCGGCGCCTCTCACAGACGCAGATCATCGCGCCTTTCGATGCAATCGTGGCGCGCACCTTCATCGAGGAATATGTCAACGTCACCTCCGCGGCGCCGGTTGCGCGTCTTCAGGATGTCAGCGAGATGCGGATCATGATCTCTCTGCCGGAAGAACTGGCGGCGGTCGCACGCAGCGCACCCGACGCCTTTGATCTCGTGGCAAGTTTTCCAGCCGTGCCCGGCTACACGGCTCCGCTCATGCTTCGGTCCTTTGCAACCGATGCTGACCGCACGGCGCAGACCTACGATGTGGAATTCGCCATCACGGGCGATGTCGACTCGCGGCTTCTGCCCGGGATGACGGCCAGGGTGCGCCTTTCAAATGCGGCGGCCGAATCCAGTGCACAATCTGCCATGGTCCCCGTGTCAGCGATCGATACCTCTAGCCGAACCGAGCCTTCGGTCTGGATTTACGACGAAGAGTCGGGGCAGGTCAGGCGCCGGACCGTGCGTCTGGGCCTTCCCGTCGATAACGAGATCGTGGTTCTGGAAGGTCTCCAAGGCGATGAACTGGTCGTCTCCGGCGGGTGGTGGCGGCTTCGCGACAATCAGACCGTGACGGTTGCGGGGCTCTGATCCCGCCCCCTTGACAGGACACGAACAAATCCATGGCATTCAGCATTTCCGGCGCAAGCATCCAGAGGCCCGTGGCGGTCTGGCTCCTCATCCTTTTTTGTCTTTTGGGCGGGTATTGGGGGCTGAACACCGTGGGCCGCCTTGAAGACCCGAGTTTCACGCTCAAGACCGCGCTCGTGTTCGTGCCGTATCCCGGCGCGACAGCAGTCGAGGTCGAGGAAGAGGTCTCGGACGTCATCGAAAACGCGCTGCAGCAGATGAAGCAGCTTGACCGGGTCGAATCGAAGTCGATGCCGGGCATGGCGCAGATCACGGTCGAGATCGAGGGCACCTATGGCCCGGATGAGATTCCGCAAGTCTGGGACGAGATGCGGCTGCGCATCAGCGACGTGCAGGACGACCTACCCCAGGGCGCGCGCGCACCCATTGTCAACGACGATTTCGGCGATGTCTACGGCATGTTCTACGCGGTAAAAACCGAAGGTCTCAGCCCGCGCGAGGAGCGGGATCTGGCCACGCGATTACGGCTTGGGCTGGTGACCGTCGACGGCGTTGCGAAGGTTGAGGTTCAGGGCCTTACGGAAGAGACGATCACCCTCTCGATCCCGTCCGCGCGCCTGACGGAATTGGGCCTGCCGCCAAACCAGGTTCTGGGCGTGCTGAACGATGAAAACCTCGTTTTCAACAATGGCGAGATCACCGA
>NZ_CP020476.1 GCF_002080415.1 Roseovarius mucosus
GTCACCGAGCGCGGGGCCGTGGTCCATGCCGCCCGCCAGGCCCGCGCCGCCTTCCGCGAAATGCGTGAGCGGCTGGATATCGCGCGGGAGACCTACGGCATTGAGCGCGAGGCGGGGCAGGGCCGTGTTTCCGCCGGTCTGACGGCACTCCGGGCCGCGACGTCGAAAGAACGCGACGGGCGCACGTCGGACGATATCCGTGAGCGGTTGTCGCAGGTCGTGGGCCGGTCACGGGACCAAGACGACACGCCAAAGCCGGAAGGTCGCAATTACGCGCGGGAGCGTCTGAAGGAAATCATGGAGAAGGACGCCGGGCGCGACGGCCAGGCGGCGGTTCACAAGCTGGATGGTCACAGCGAGTATGATCTGGGTGAAGACACAGGACGCGATGGGCGGAAGCCGTCGGTCAACGAGCGGCTGAAGGATATGCTGAATAAGCCGCGCGAGCGGCTGGAGATCGAGGACGAGCGCGACCAGGAGAAGGATCAGGAGGTCGAGAAGGATAGGGACATCGACCGTGATCCAGGTCTCAGTCACTGACGAGGCGATGAGAGGTCGTTTCCCCATTCTTCATGGGAATGCTTGCCTGAGAGAACCCGACACCAACAAGGAATGAAATCACACCGGTTGCCGTCTTGAATTCGCGCACCCTGATCGCATTCTGCGTCACGCGCGTTCTGGCAGTGACAAGGATTTTCTCCTGCCCATCACTCCCAACCGTCCGCATGATCCACAGGCCGTACCAGCTTGGTCCCTTGCGTTCAGGATCGGTTTTGCACAGCACTTCGACCGTGTGTCCCTCCTCAGCAAGTCCCCGAAGGCCTTGTTCGGTGGTGACGTTTAGTTCGAGGTCAATCGTCTGGTTCATCGCGCATACCAACAGAAACAATAATGGTCGTCTTGTGCCTGAATCTAACGAAGGCATCAATCGTATATTATCGAGTTAGATATGGCTCGATAGAGTTCAGTGATCCCGGCAGTGCGCCGGTATCGCTTTGAGCGATAGACAGGCAAGGGGATCGACGGGCTGACGCCCGCTCACCCCAACCCTGACAGTTTCCAAATTCTGTTGATCCGCCTGCCATCCTGGCAGGTCCGAGAAAACCGGCAAGCGCCGCCTGTGGCGTCGGTTCCGGCCCTGAATTCCGGTTCCTCCCACGCGCAGGCGCGCGGTTCCCTCCCAAATTCAGGCCCTCCACCCGGTTGTCACGGCCCCGCCAGGCCGCAGGACGGGCTTTGCCCTTACCTGCTCTGCCCTTCGGAATGCATGGGCATTCCAAAGATCAGAACAGGAAGGCCCGCCCATCGGCGGAAAGGGGGAAGAGACCCGGACCGCGTCACTCGAAGGAGGGTCACAAATGACCGCAGAGAAGTTTGACGTTTATTCCCATGTCACCAGCCAGATCATCGCCCAGATCGAGGCGGGAACACCGCCCTGGCGCAAGCCGTGGACTGGCGGCGGGGCATCGGTCAGCTTGCCGGAACGGTTCAACGGGGAGGCCTATCGGGGCATCAACATCCTGATGCTTTGGGCCACGGCGATGGCCAAGGATTACAGCTCAGCTCGCTGGATGACGTTCAATCAAGCCAAGCAGCTTGGGGGCCATGTCCGCAAGGGTGAGAAATCCGCAACCGTCGTGAAATACGGCACCGTTGAGCGCGAGGACGAGAACGGCGAAGAGCGCCAGATTCCCTATGCCAGAGCCTACCGCGTGTTCAACACTGATCAGATCGAGGGCTTGTCTGCTGAATTCTACATCCTGCCCGATCCGCCCCGTGATCTTGGCACCGAGGCCGACCCCAAGCTGGAGGCGTTCTTTGCCGCGACCGGCGCGCAGATCGACAGCACCGAGGAGCCGCGCGCCTATTACAACATCAAGACCGACCGCATCCACTTGCCGCCGATCGCGACCTTTCACAGGGCCGCAGGATATTACGGCACCTTGGCGCATGAGCTGACCCACTGGACAGGGGCGACAAAGCGGCTTGACCGCTTGGGCCGGTTTAATGACCGCAAGGCTTACGCGTTCGAGGAGCTGGTCGCGGAGATTGGCAACTGCATGCTTTGCGCGCAGATCGGGGTAGAGCCTGAATTCGACCAGAGCGCGGCCTATGTCGAAGGATGGCTTGAGGCGATGAAGGAAGATAGCCGTGCGATTTTCCGCGCCGCGTCCGAGGCGCAGAAGGCCGTGGATTACATCATGGACCGAACCGCGCACACCGACCAGATGGCCGCAGAGTAGCAGCCCACCCCACTGAAATGATCGAGGCCCCCGTCAGCAGGCGGGGGCCTTTTTGTGTTTTGACGTGATCGTGGGTGTCGGCGGTTTTAGGGTGACCTGTCGGCGGGCAACCTGAAGGCCACCCGCCGACAGGCCCGGCGCTTCGCGCGGACAGGCATAAAACGCCCGCAGGTAGTGACTTTCGCCTACAGCCGGGCCAGTAACCGCAGTGCGGACTTGGACGACCTATACGAGTTCAGTCCTAACAGTCGCTTTTCCAAGAAATGCTCATGCCAACAAATCTGAAGCGATGATCGAAGATTGGTTTGTTGGAGATCAGAGCAGCGACCCCAAATCCGATCCAACACTTGGATAGGCCGCCGTCATCGACCGAAGCTGCTTTGCCGTAAGGCCCAGCTTGATTGCCAACCCGAAAAAGTTGATCAGCTCGCCGTATTCCGGGCCGAACAGGTGCGCGCCGAGGATTTTGCCGTTCGACTTGTCTACGAGGACCTTCGCTGCGGCGGACGTCTCGCCGATCCGGTAGTTTGAATACCAACCGCCAGTGTCGGTGAACCGGACATCCACGTCATGCCCGGCGTCCTTTGCCTCACTTTCCAACATGCCGACACGCGCCACTTCTGGGACCGTGAAGACGGCTGTAGGAATACCGGCATAATCCGGTACGGCCTGCGCGTCCTTGAGCATGTTGCTGGCCGCGACCTTCCCTTCGATCACGGCGACTGGCGTCAGCGGCATGCCATCGGTGTCGGCGGAATCTCCGGCGGCATAGACCGCGCTGCTTGTCGTGCTTTGCAGATGGGGGGCTACAACGATGCCCTTGTCGCTGTAGTCAACACCGGCGGCCTCCAGATTCAGGTCGGCAAGGGCAGCTACGCGGCCCGCGCCATGCACGACCAGATCGGTTTCGACTGTCCAGGTCTGATCGCCTGACTTCACCTCGACAGTGAATGCTCCATTGGTTTCCGCGACGGAGACGATTTCGGTCTCGCGCATCAGGTCCACGCCGATACCGGTGCCGCGCTCGATCAGCATTTCGACCAGATCGGGATCGAAGCCGCGTAAGGGCCGGGCGCCACGATCCACGATGATCGGGTTGGCTCCGGCCCGTGCGGCGATATGCGCAAACTCGAAGGACACGAAGCCGCCACCGATAAATAGAACCCGTTTGGGAAGGGCCTCCAAGTTGAGGAAATCCGTGCTGTCGATCGCGAGATCGGCTCCTGTGAAGCTCAGCGGCCTGGGCATGGCACCGGCGGCCACGAGGAACCGTTCCGACCGATATGCCGTTCCATCGACCTCCAGCGTGTTGCTTCCCGTGAACCGCGCGGCTCCGTGCAGGGTTTCGACGCCGTTGCCCAACAGGCCTTTTTCCATCTTGTCCGGCACCGGGTCGGTGAAGCCACGCTTGTGTGCCATCAGATCGGCCCAGTTGATCGACAGATCACCGGGATCGATCCCCTTGCCTTGCATAAGTCGTGCGGAGTCGATGATTTCCGCACCGCGCCGCAGGATTTTCTTTGGATCGCAGCCGCGCAATGCGCAGGTGCCGCCATAGGGCAGCGCATCGACAATGGCTACACGCCATCCTGCTGCGCCACACTTGTTGGCGGCGGCCACGCCTGCCATTCCAGCCCCGATGACGATCAGGTCGTAGTTTTCGCTCATTTTCTGGTCCTTATCCGGCGCAGCAGCTCAGTTTCGCCACGTCCATGTCGAAGGTTTGCGCCGCCAGCTTCAGCCCTTCCACCGTTGTCAGATACGGGAAGATCGTCTCCCCGAGCGCCTTTGTAGTCATGCCGAACTTCAGCGCCATGACGAGGGTCTGGATCGTATCAGACCCCTCGGGCGCGATGACCTGGCCACCAAGCAATCGGTCGGTCTTTCTGTCCGCCACCAGCTTGATCAATCCGCGCGTGTCGCGTGCGGCCAACGCGCGAGGCACCTGATCGAGCGGCACGATGGACGTCTTGACGTCGAAGCCCGCGTCCCGCGCCTGGGCTTCACTGAAACCGACGCCCGCGACCTGCGGGTCGGAAAACACCACCCACGGCATCGCGGCGTTGTCGTAACGATTGTCCTCACCAAGCACTGCGTTTTTGACGGCGAGCTTTGCGCCGTAGGCCGCCATATAGACGAACTGGTCGCGGTCGGTCACATCGCCCGCAGCGTAGATGCCGGGCACCGATGTTTGCATATCCTCACCGACGACGATGGACCCACGTGCGTCTGTTTCCACGCCGATTGCGTCCAGGCCCATATCTTCGGTATTTGCCCGCCTGCCAGCGGTCGCAACAAGATGATCCGCCGTCACTTCGACAGGCTTTCCGTTCTGGATCACGCGCAACGTCACGCCCGCAGCAACGTCGCGGCGCACGGTGTCGTAGCTCAATCCGGTCAGAAGGGTGATCCCTTCGGCCTCGAACGCCTCCGCCAGCGCCTCCGAGACTTCCGGCTCCGCGCCGGGCAGCAGGTGCGACCGGGCGACGAGCGTGACCTTCACGCCCATGCGGCTCATCATCTGGGCCAGCTCCGCGCCGATGTAGCCCGCGCCGATGAAGATCAGGCTTTTCGGCAGCGCTTCGAGTTCCAGAAGGCTGGTGCTGTCGAGCGCGCCGATTTCCTCGATGCCGTCGATGGTCGGCAGGATGGGACGCCCGCCCGTGGCGATGATGGTCTTCGGTGCTTTCAGGATTCTATCACCGACTGCCACGCCACCTTCGATCAGCCGCGCGGGACCTGCGTCGATGTAATCGACACTCTCATATTCCGGCAAAAGGTCCGCGTATTTCTTCTGGCGCAGGGTCTCTACCAGATCGTCTTTGGACTGAACGAGCGTCTGCCAATCATCGACTTGCGCATGGCCTGATAGACCGGGGAACCGTTTGGCAGCTCCCGCACCGTGCACGGCCTCTGCCGCGCGGATCATTGCCTTGGACGGCACGCATCCCACGTTGACGCAGGTTCCGCCTATGGTGCCATGTCCCACGAGAGCGACGCGCTTTCCGGCATCCGCGCCAGTAATTGCGGCGGAGAACCCCGCCGACCCCGCCCCGAGGACGATCAGGTCATAGCCGCCTTGGCCGTAGCCGCCTTTAATTAGGTCTTTCATCTCAGCGTACCTCACTTGATTCGTGATTTCTCGATTTAGCCGCGAGCAGATAGATGACTGCGCCGATTGCGATCAGCGGTGTCAACATGCCGAGAAGACCGAAGAACATACCGGTGGCGGTGCAACATCCCATCATCATGAGAGCGTTCCTTTCTTTTGCGCACGGTTCACGAGAACCGCGTAGAGTGCTGTGGCGGCGAAAACGCCGATTGTGATCCGTATTGCGAACCTGAATTCGAGGAGAATGATCAGGATCGACAGAACTGCCGCGAGGCCGGTGGCCCAGAGTTTCGGGGCCGGTCCCGGCTTGCCAGCGCGCAGCCAAAGGGCCTGTGCCACCACGGCGAGACTGAAAAACAGCAGCGGGAACAGGGCGTAATCGAGCCAACCCGTGAGGGCCGACAACCCGACGCCAGCAATGATGACGACCAGAAGCGGTGTAAAGCAGCAGAGCGCGGCGAAGAGCGCACCGCCAAGCCCCCATTTCAGCAGGCGGTCGGGATTTTCAGGTGTGTCAGTCAAGGGGCCGTCTTTCGTTGTGATGGGTCTGAGCTGGAGGCGCGTCTCATGTGCGAACGACGCAGTGCGCGGACGATCAAGTAGGTCAGACCCGTCAAAACCAGCACGGCAATACCGTTTACCCCGGAGAGCCAGGCACCAATGCCGCCGAACAACGCTGCGAGCACGGCAGTTCCCCCGCCGCAGCAGACGACCACGACCGGAGCTGCTATTCCGAAGGCCAACAGCCCACCCATCAGATTGTCACGCATTGCAGACGGCTCAGGAGGCTGCGTCAGGCAGCACTTGCGCCGGATAGCCATTGGCCGTCACCGCGCCGATGATGCTTTCGATGGAAGTCTCGGCGTCATCGTAGGTCACGCTGTAAACACCCTGTCCGTATTCGGGGCCGTCCTGGAACGCAGCAATCTCGACCGAAGGAACACCGCGCATCGAACTGGCAACAATGAACGAACAGGACGGGCATGTCAGTTCGCTGACGGCGATCTCGACCTGGCGCTCTTCAGCGAGGGCCGGGGTCGAGAGTGCGGCGATGGTCAGGGCGTATAAAAGGAGATGCTTCATGGTCATGGTCCTCGTTCAGAATTTCAGGATGATGGGGGTGATGTAGGGAAAGATCATAGCAACAGCGACAATCGCGGACGCGGCCCAGAGGGTTGCGCGCATGATGCGGCGGTCGATGGGGCGGGCGCAGGTGCCATCGGCACAGGACTCGGCATTTACAGGCTTGTAAGCCTTGTAGAAGCCGTATCCCAAGAACGCGGCGCTCAGCGCGAAGGTGTACCACTTGTAGGCATAGAGCGCCCCGAGCTGCGCGATGAACACGCCTGTTACGCCAAAGCTGACCAGCACCAATGGAAGGATGCAGCACGAGGTCATCGCCAGCGCACCGAGGACGCCGAGGCCGGTCACGCCCCATCCCTTGGTGGTTTCGTCGCCAATTTTCTGCGACCGAGATTGCGGAAGTTCCGCCAAATTTTGTTCCATCGAATCTTCCTTGAACAGATATTTCCACCGTTCTAGGGTCTGTAGTTGATACAGGATCAAGGGATTTTTTGGCACAATGAGTAACACAAGCGTGAGATCTATTCGGCGGAGCGATTTGGCCCGCGCAACGGGCTGCAACCTGGAAACCATTCGCTACTACGAGAAAATCGGGATCATGCCGGACCCGCCGCGCAGTGTGAAAGGCTATCGCAGCTACGATGATACCCACGTCAAGCGGCTGAAATTCGTCATGCGGTCCCGCGATCTAGGCTTTTCTCTTGAAGAGGTTCGCGGGCTGCTTGGGCTGGTCGATGACCGATGCCGGACATGCGCCGAGGTGCAGATGATCGCCGAAGATCATCTGACAGACGTTCGAGCCAAGATCGCCGACCTGAAGCGGATCGAGCGCGTTTTGTCGGACACCGTTGCACGATGCACTGGTGATGCCGCGCCGGAATGCGCGGTG
This sequence comes from Roseovarius mucosus, assembly GCF_002080415.1. Lineage (NCBI taxonomy): Bacteria > Pseudomonadati > Pseudomonadota > Alphaproteobacteria > Rhodobacterales > Roseobacteraceae > Roseovarius > Roseovarius mucosus. The sequence goes on from NZ_CP020476.1 coordinate 7,328, forward strand.
ATCGACGCGCTACTCGATGCTTAAGAAATCTGAGCGGTTGTGTTCGCGTTCGAAGGGCAAAAACGGTGGATTTAGCCAGTGACATAAACGTCTGAGTTCGGTCCAGATGTGGCGAAAAGCAGACCTTAGTCTCCATCTGACCATCCGGCAGCTTTGCGGACATTCCGGACATTCAGCCAGTGAACGCGATGAAGAGATTGCGCTGCGGATCGAACAGCGCAACATTTCCGCTGTGATCAAATGAGTTCATCGGGCTCGCCGCCTCAAGGTATTCCCAAAGGCTATGAGAGCCGGTCACCTTGCGGATCTTGAACCATATCGTCGTTCTATGCGGCTTGCCACGGATGATGCCTTGAATTCCCATGTCTTTCATCAGCCTTGCCACAGTGCAACGCGCGACATCGAAGTCCTCCCGGACGAGCTGCCGCCAGACCTTGCGGATGCCATAGACCCGCCAGTTCTCCTCGAACACACGTCGGACCTCGGGCCCCAGGGAGAGGGGCAGCTCAACCTCAGCGCCGCCATTGAGCCTGAACAAGAAATTAAAACGCACCCGCAGCTAAGGGTAGCGCAGGTGCGTTTATTAGAAAATTATAGTCTCAGCCTCAGTAGGCCTTCCCGCGCGCGGAAACCGGCCACAGGGTCTCTACCTTGCCGTTGCGGACGCCGACATACCAGTCGTGGACGTTGCAGGTCGGATCGCAATGGCCCGGCACCAGACGCAGCTTGTCGTTGACCTCGAGAACGGCGTTGTCGTCCTGGACCACTCCGTGCTCGTCGCTGCACTTGATGTATTTTACATCGTCGCGGCCATAGACGAGTGGCAGCCCGCTATCGACCGACTGCGCCTTCAAGCCCGCGTCCACTACCGCAAGATGCGGCTTGGCGTGGGACATGACGGAGGTCAGGATGAACAGCGCGTTTTCCCATTCGCCCTGGTCGATGCGCTTGCCGTCCTTGTCGTGGATGCGGCCATAATCCGCGTCCATGAAGGCGTAGGAGCCGCACTGGAGTTCGTTGTAAACGCCCGAGTTGCTTTCGAAGTAATAGCTGCCGGTGCCGCCGCCCGAGACCAGTTCCGGTTCCAGCCCCTCGGCCTTCAGCGCCTCGACGGCATCGGTCACTTGGGCAATGGCGGCGTCTAGCTTGGCCTTTCGGTCCTGGTAGCTGTCCATGTGCTGCATGGCGCCTTGATAGGCCTGGATGCCGGTGAACTTTAGCCCTGGCGCCGCGTCGATGGCCTTGGCGATCTCCAAGACCGCATCAGAGGTCTTCACGCCGCAGCGGCCCGCGCCACAATCGATCTCCACGAAGCATTCCAGCGTGGTGCCGTGCTTCTGCGCGGCAGCCGACAGGTCGGCCACGTTCGCCACGTCGTCCACGCAGACGATGATCCTGCTGCCCAGCTTCGGCAGGCGGGCCAGGCGGTCGATCTTCTGCGGGTCGCGCACCTGGTTGGAGACGAGCACATCCTTGATCCCGCCGCGCACGAAGACCTCGGCCTCGGACACCTTCTGGCAGCAGACTCCGATCGCGCCGCCCAGTTCTTCCTGCAGCTTCAGCACATCGACCGACTTGTGCATCTTGCCATGGGCGCGATGGCGCATCCCGTGCGCCTTGGCATAGTTGCCCATCTTCTTGATGTTGCGCTCCAGCGCATCCAGGTCGAGGATCAGGCAGGGCGTCTGGATATCCTTCTCGTCCATGCCCGGCAGCGCGGGCACGTCGAAGCCGACTTCTAGGTTGTCGAAGTTCACGGGTGCGTTCATAGTGTCTCTCCTCAGAGCCAGGGCAGCTTGTCGAGATCGACATTGCCGCCGGTGATGATGATGCCGACGCGCTTGCCGGCGAATGCGTCCTTGTTCTTCAGGATGGTCGCCAGCGGCACGGCGCTGCTGGGCTCCATCACGACGCGCAGGTGCTTCCAGATCAGCTTCATCGCGTCGACGATCTCGGCGTCCGAAGTCGTGTAGATCTCGGACACATGGTTGCTGACGAAGTGCCAGGTCAGGTCCTTCAGCGGCACCAGCAAACCGTCCGCGATGGTCTTGGGCGCATCATCCGCGATGATGTGGCCCGCCTTGAAGCTGCGATACGCGTCGTCGGCCTGCTCGGGCTCGGCGGCGATCACCTTGGTTTCCGGCGCCAGCGTCGAAAGCGTCAGGCAGGTGCCCGAGATCATCCCGCCGCCGCCGATCGGCGCGACCACCATGTCCAGCCCGCCGGTCTGCTCCATGAACTCCTTGGAACATGTGCCCTGCCCGGCGATCACGCGCGGATCGTTGTAGGGGTGGACGAAATCGCCGCCCGTTTGCGCCTGCACCTTGGCGAAGGTTTCCTCGCGCGAAGACGTGGACGGCTCGCATTCGGTGATAACGCCTCCATAGCGGCGCACGGTGTCCTTCTTGGCCTGCGGTGCGGTGCGCGGCATGACCACGTTGCAGGGGATGCCTCGGCGCATCGCGGCATAGGAAAGGCAAGAGGCGTGGTTGCCCGATGAATGGGTCGCCACGCCTCTGGCCGCCTGCGCGTCGTCCAGGCCGAAGACCGCATTGGCGGCGCCGCGGACCTTGAAAGCCCCCGGCTCCTGGAAGTTCTCGCACTTGAAGAACAGCTGCGCGCCGGTCAGCTCGTTCAGATACTCCGAGACTCGCACCGGCGTGCGTCGGATATAAGGCTGGATGCGCTTATGCGCGGCCAGCATGTCCCTATATTCTGGAATCAGCATCTATACTTACTCCGTTCGCTCAGGTTTTTCCTTGCTTCCGGATGGCGCGTGGGGATCGAGCGCGACAGCGTCCAGTTCGATCAGAAATCCATGGTGAAGTTCCGGCACGGGAACAACTGAGCGCGCCGGGCGCACGTCACCAAAGGCTTCAGCAAAAGCAGCGTTGAATATACCCCACTGCCCTACCCCGACGATGTAGGCTGTAACCTTCACCACGTCGCGGGAACCAGCGCCTGCTGCATCCAGAATAGACAGCAGATTACGCAAGACCAGGTGCGCCTGCTCTTCGAAGGGCAGGCTTGAAGCAATATTTTGATCGCCCGCCTTGATCGGAAGCTGGCCCGAAACGTGGATCAGGCCATCAGCTCTTACAGCATGGCTGTAATGTCCTAGAGGTTCAGGCGCGTTCTGCGTGAAAATGGACTCTATTTTGGTCATGATTGTCCTCAGGTGTTTCTGGTAGGGATCGTGGGCGAACTAGCCGCTCACACCGAGTTTTTGCTCGCGGGAGACTTCAGGAACTTGCTTCCCGAGCTCTTCTTCCCGGCCTTTGAAAAACGCGAAGGAGAGAATGGGGAGAGATCGATGGATGGTTTCATCCCGGAGATAAGCTCAGAGACGAGCATCGCCGTCATTGGCGCTCCGGTCATTCCCAAATGCCCGTGGCCAAATGCATAGACGACATTTGGCGTGCGACGCGCGTAACCGATGACTGGGAGTGAGTCCGGCACGCTCGGGCGATAACCCATCCATTTCGTGTAGCGGTCCTCCGGCCTCACCGAGGCGATTGCGGGAAGAAGAGCACGGGCGTGATCGTAGAGAACATCAGCTCGCTTCCAGTTCGGTGCCGCGTCCAAGCCGGCGAACTCAACAGTCCCACCGATCCGGAGGCCCGTTTCCATCGGGGTCGCTATGAATTTTCCGACTGCGTCCGTGGTCGGAATGCGTGGCTGAACCTCTGGGTCGCGGATCACGATGTGATACCCCCGCTCGGTATCAAGCGGCACATTGTCTCCCAGCAAGGCGGCGAGTGGCTTTGAATGAGCGCCGGCCGCAATTACCGCTGCGTCAAGGTTTACTTTTCCGTTTTCCGTTTCGACGGCGCTCAGGATCTGTCCGTTGACTTCAAAGCCGGTCACACGGCTGGACACCAAAATGCCGCCATTGGCGATCACTTTCTTGAAGAGCAATGTGACCAGTTCGTGCGGGTTGGTGGTATGCCCGTTCTCTTTGATCAAGATGCCCTTGGTGAAAGCGCGGGACAGGTTGGGGTCAAAGTCCCGGAGTTCGTCTGCGTTGAGAATGTTTGAAGTCACACCATTGCTGCGACGCAGTTCCCAACCACCCTGATCCTTCGCAAACTGCGCCTCTGTACGATACACATAGAGGTGGCCTTCGTGCCGAAGCAGATGCTCTGCACCAGCCTCTTTCGCCAAGGACGTAATCAGAGGAACGGTGTTTCCGATCAAGCTGCGCAGAGCTCGCGCCTGCTCCTCGACCTTGGCCGGTTGCCCTGCAAGCAAGAACTGGACCAGCCAGGGTGTGATTTTGTGAAAGTAGCCAAGGCGAATAGACAGCGGACCCATCGGGTCAAGGAGCCACTTCGGCACACTGGTAATCATTCCCGGCATAGACATGGGCACAACGGAAGATCCGTTGAAACACCCGGCATTACCGAACGAGGCGCCTTCGCCTGCAGGGTTAGGGTCGATAATGGTAACCTTGAACCCTTGACGTTGAAGCGTCAGCGCGGTGCAAACGCCAACGATACCGGCACCAATGACCCCTACTGTCTTATCGTTTGAATTCATAATACTCTCCCCATGGCGGGCGCGCACCGCGCCGCTCAACTGCCGTCTCAGTACTTTCGGGAATGTGCGGAGCCTATGCGGCCGCAGTCACCACGATTTCAATCAGGACATTCTGTCCCAGGTCGGACACGCCGATTGTCGCGCGGCAGGGTAGATCTTCAGCCGGCAGCCAGGAGGTCCATACATCGTTCAATTCCGCCTTCTGGCTCATGTCCGTGATAAACACAGTCGCGGAAAGAAGCTTGCTTTTGTCACTTCCAGCGTCAGACAGTAGCTTCTCAATCTTTCCGCAGACCTCAGTTACCTGGGCCCGCATCGATGTGCCATTGACCTCGTCGGCAATCACGCCGCCCAGATAAACAACGCCACTGTGTTCAACGACCCGGTGCATGATCTTGGTCTTCTCGATGCGTTTAATCATTGTTTGTCCTTTCTTGGCTTGGGTACGAGAGCGTGCCTCGCGAGAAATCATTTGAGAGGGGGCTGCTTGGGATCCGGCGGCATCGTCCACAAGCCCGGCCAACTCACCCAAGGTCACCGGCTTGAAAGGAGGCCGGAAGCGGTAGTATCCGGTGACCTCTGGCTCCGACGAGTTGGCCGCGGACAGGAGGTCATTGACCGTCAAGCCGCAATACCTGCCCTGACAAGGACCCATTCCGGCGCGGCCGAAAGCCTTCGTCTGGTTCGGCCCGAGGCATCCGAGACGTGCAAATCCAGGGATCGTGCCGGCGGTGACCTATTCGCAGCAGCAGACTATGGTGTCGTCTGCGGGAGTCAGTTTTGCCTCCGCGGGCGAATAGGCGACGTCGAGAAAGGGTCGCGCTCGCAACTCGGCAGCCCTTGCCCTGCCCCCATACGAGGCCGAAGTTGCCGCGCGAATCCCGGAAATCAAGGGCACCTGCGTCAAGGACAATTACCCGATGCCGGTGGTGCGCGAGGCCCCAGGCAATCGACAAGCCGCCGCCGCCGCCGATGATTGTGAAATGGGCATCCATGATCCTGGTCCAGTCAAACAGGGAGAAGAAGAGGGGGCGGTCGGGCACCGCCCCCGCTATTGGCCGCTACTTTGCGAGCTGATCGAGGATCGGCTGCGCGAAGTCTGCACCTATGTCGTTGACGACCTCGGGCCAGACCTTCTCACGGACCGAGGTGGCGAGAGCGGAAAGCTCCTCCGACGTCAACTCGTTGATAGTGGCGCCGGCCTGGGCAAGCCGCTGCTCGAAAGTTTTCTGCTCGGTCGGCGCTACTTCCCAGCGCTTCGCCACGAACTCTGCAGCCGCCGTCTCTAGGTTGGCACGGGCGGTGTCCTCGAGCCCTTCCAGCACACCGGTATTGATGAGCAGGTACCAGACCTCGAAATGCGTGTTGGCTGGGATATAGCTCTGAGTCACATCGCGGAAGGAGGCGTAGTACCCCTCCGCCCCTGCACCGAGCACGCCGTCAACTACTCCGGTCTGGATGGCTGTGAAGGCCTCGGAAAACGGAATCGGCGTCGAGATGTATCCAATGGCCTCACCGAGCAGTTGGTAGCTTCTGATCGGCGGAACCCGGAGCTTGATGCCCTTCTTGGCGTCGGGATTCCCAGGCTCGATCGCATCGCGATTCAGGGCGATGCCCCCGAAATATACTGGGTAGGCGCCGAGAACGGTAATATCCTGCTCGGCGTAGAGCTTGGTCATCTCGGTGCTGATCGGGCCGCCGGGCCCGAAGGCCTTTTTGGCTGCCTCCCAATCTTCCACCAGGTACGGCATCACAGAGAGCTGCATTCTCCGATCCAAGCCCGTAGCAGGGGGCTGAAGCGCCATTTCGATGGCGCCAATCGAGACGCGTTCCTGAACCACCGTATAGTCGCCGAGGGCGCTGGCCGGATAAAGCTGGATCGTGGTTTCGCCTCCTGTCGTCTGCGCCACGGCCTCGGCAAACTCAGTAAGCTCCTGGTGAACGCTTGACGCCTGGGGGCGAATGTGACCTAGCTTGAGCTCTTCGGCCTTCGTCGCAGGTGCGAGAGTAAGTAGCGCAGCCAATGCAGCCGAGCCGAGAAGATAGTTTCTCATAGGGATTCCTCCTTGTTGCGGTTTTTCATGGTTAGTAGCCAAAGAAGCGGGGCAGAGAGAGGGAGAGGTCTGGCCAGAAGGCGGTCAGGAACACGACCGGCACGTATCCAAGTGCGAGGAAAAGCATGGCCGGCGGGATCACTTTCGTGACCTTAACGTTGCCAACGCGGGCGCCGAGATAGAGGATCGACGCGTAGGGTGGGGTCACACCACCCATGGCAGTATTCACACCCATGATTGCCGCAAATTGAACCGGGCTTACCTCAATGGCGGACATCAGTGGCAGGAGCAGTGGCGCGAGCAGGATGATCGCGGTGATGTCATTCACAATCATGCCCACGAGGAAAAGTAGCAAGTTCACGAGGATCAGCAGCAGCAGCTTGTTCTCGGTGATTTCGAATATCCCTTCGACGAGGGCCTGCGGGACGCCTTCTACTACGAATATCTGGCTGAGGATCATTGAAAAGAGGATCATCACCATGATCGTTCCGACCGAGGTTGCAGCTTCCCGGCCCGCCTCGAGGAAGTTGCTCCAGGTCAATCCGCGATAGATCAGGAAGCCGACCGGCACGGCGTAGATCACGGCGACCGCAGCCGCTTCGGTCGGTGTCATGATCCCGCCGTAGATGCCGCCGAGGATGATCACTGGCATGAGCAAGGCGGGAAAGGCGTGGATGCCGCGGCGCGTAGCTTCTCCAGAAAACGCGGCCAGCGAGGGCTTTTCATCCAACACCAGCGGGAATTTGCGTGCCATCCACAGGTTGATCACACTGAAATTCAGGGTGATGAACAATCCAGGGCCGAGCGTAGCGAGAAAGCAGGCAAGTATCGACGTGTCGGTAACCCAGCCATAAACAATCATCGTGACGCTCGGCGGGATCAGGAGCCCAAGGACCGAACTATTGGTAATGAGGGCAGTTGCGTATTCCCGCGGGTAGCCGCGGCGCTCCATCTCTGGGATCAGAAGCGGTCCGATCGCGGCCACACCCGTGAACCCAGAGCCGGAGATCGCGCCAATGACCGCGCAGCTCATGGTGGCTACTACACCTAGCCCGCCGCGGATGTGGCCGATAAAGACGTTTACGAAGCGCAGGAGGCTTGCCGCGATTCCGCTCGCGCTCATGATTGTGCCGGCGAGCACGAACAAGGGAATCGCGAGCAGAATTGGATTGCTCAATTGCTGCATACCCCAAAGGATGTTTCCCTTCATGGTAACGCCGCCAACTAGGCTCATCACCATGAGGGCAGCACCGAAGCACCAGGGCAGGGGAACGCCGAAGGTCAGCAAGACGACGAGCACTGCGATAGCAAGGAGTGCGATTTCAACCATGGAGCTTCTCCTCCGAGCTGTCGACCGCGATGGCTTGATAGTCGGCCTCGTGGGTGTCGAGCCCGCTGTAGTTCCCGGCTGCCAGCGCTCGGATGTTTCTGTAGAGGTGCCAGATCGTGTAGACAGCCATCAAGACGAGGGCGATCATCAGCGCGACGTCTGTATAAAATGTTGGAATGTAGAGGGTCGGGCTTTCCCGCCAGACCCGCAATGAGTAGCTGGTGTAATCCCAGGCCCACCAACTGAGCCATGTGATCACCGTGAGGCTGAGCACTTCCCCGACGATTGCGAGTAGCGCGTGGCCCCGAGCGGTCTTGATGAAGATCTCGAGCACGTTCGCGCGGATCTGAGTATTCTCGCGCGAAGCGTTGACCGCTCCGAGCATGTAGAGCCAAATCGTCGGGTAGAGTATTGTTTCCTCGAGCCCCATCACCGGGACTTGGAGAATGTAGCGGGTGATGACCTGCACGAACTGGCCGAGGGCCACCAGGCCAATCAGGGTCGTGAGGCTTACTCGTATCAGTTGTTCCATCGGCTTCCTCCAGTACATGCCCTCTTGTCAAAGCCAGTGCATAACGTCCAATTTGAAATATCTTGAAGTCCATAGATTCGCTTTATTGGAGGCGTTCGTGAACCTATCCTTCCGCCAGCTACAGACATTTCGCGAGGTGATGAGGGCAAACTCACTTTCTGAGGCTGCACGCTCCCTCGGCCGAACGCAGCCGGCAGTAAGCGCTATGATTGCGAGTCTCGAGTCTCAAATGGGTTTTCGGCTTTTCGAGCGGGATCGCGGTCGACTGGTCCCGCGACCCGAAGCTCATTATTTTTATGAGGAGGCCGATTATATTCTCGGTCGCCTTGCCCAGACGGCGCTGACCATGCGGCAGATCGGCAATTTCGAGGAAGGCCAGTTGCGTATCGTCTGCACGCCCGCGACCTCGATTTACTTCATGCCCAAGGTCGTCGCGCAATTTGTTCGCGACCGGCCCCGCTTAAAAGTGTCGCTGATGACGCGCTCGTCGAAGGTTGTCGAGGAATCGGTGGCATCGCAGCAATACGACATCGGACTAGCCGAAGCGCCGATCACACCGCGCGGAACGCTCGACACCTGCGCCTTCGCCATGCCGTGTGCCTGCGCGCTGCCGGCAGGCAGCCCTCTAGCACAGAAAGAATTCATCAGCCCGCCGGATCTGGCGGGGCATCCGCTGGCCCTGCTCTTTTCCGAACATCGAACCTGCCGCGACATGCTGACAGCTTTCGAGGAAGCCGGGGTGCTGCCGATACAACGTTTCGAGACGCTGACTTTCGCGGCGGGATTGCAATTGGTGGCGGAAGGTCTGTGCGTGTCGATTTGTGATCCAGTGACCGCCGCGAGCTATCACGTGCTGAACGGTGCTAAAGTGGTATTCCGCCCGTTCCGACCCAAGATCGAGTTGCCTCTCGTGGTGCTGACACCTACCTACAGGCCACCTTCCCTTGTAGCCGAGGCATTCGGGAAAGAACTTAAAGGCGCGCTTTCTGACCTGATCAAGGACTGGCACTAAACCGACATGGCTCAGACTAGGTGTTTTGAGCCCACGATTTGATGATGCGATCCATTCGCTTGAATGAAAGGGCGCACTATGGGACGAGTTCGGCACGGCAGCGCCATTACCACGCACGCCGTCAGAGCAGCAGTGAGAACGTCGATCCGGTCCGCTACATTCAGGAGATCGAGCTTGCGAACAAACCGCCGCACGGAGGCAGCATCAGCTCAGTTTGACGTTCGTCCCTTCGCGACGGGCGTTTTGACCTTGGCTGTTTATGCGTTCCAGACCGGTCGTGTACGCCAATCAGTTGGGAAACCCATTTTTGCGCGGTCGGAATCTGATTGTGCTTCGATCAGACTCCGCAGCCGATCTCGCCAAGTGCTGTCCGTCGCCTGCTTGTCCATCATGTGAAGCAGAACGACCAATATGTTGTAGAGCCGATTGTCGTTCTCTTCTTGCTCGCCCTCGGTCACCAGTACCAAGTCATTCTTGAAACGCTTGATCTTGGGCAGTCGTTTGACCGTCCTACGGTTCCACAGCCGTCCGTGATGTGCGCAGATGTTTCTGGTCAACGCCAACACTTGTAGAGTGCCCTCTACGATCTCTTTGGTTGGCAAGCCCAGATCACGTCCCACCCGCGACTTGATTGAATTGTCCTTTGTTGCCTGGAACCACTTCGAGAGCTCGCCAAGCGTCATCAATTCGGTTGCTGACCAAAGGGGCGGGGAATAGGGGTCCGTGTACTTGCCTTTGTGGTGCAAAATGAAGGTTTCTTCGGATTTTTCCACGGCCCGAGCGAGACGGACGAGCTGTTCGGCATGGTTCAAAAAGCCAGAGAACAGGCGGTGATCCAGATGGGCATGGGCACCGTGAGCATGTGCCATATGGTAGGTCCAGCGCGATCTCACATGCACTTCAACACGTTCGATTGCTTCCAGTACCAGGACGCGCAACCTTCGGTCGAAGACATACAGATCGGTTACTGCGCTGAGAGTTGCGCCGCTTTCGAAGACCTTGCTGCGCGCGTTTCCGTTTGCTGGAGGTTTTTCGAAGGGGAGCCAGTAGGCGCTCAGCCTGTAGTATCCGACGGTCTCAAGCCACTTCTTTGCAGTGTCATGATCGCCGACATCCATACCACGCTGGATGAGGAGCTGTAGTTGTTGCTCGATGCTTGAAGGCGTCTTCGTGAACTTCAAAGTATTGAGCAGACCCCTAAAAATAAGTAACCCCCCGGTATTGAGCTCGGCCTCTCGACCGGTCGCCTGGGGGGTGTTGTTGAGAGAGAGATATGTGCTGTTCGGATGAATGTCAACGTATCTGTACCCAACGGCCATTTGCGAACAGTAGTGCAAGGGCGCTCTCCGCATGGCCCATCCTGTCCGTTCGTGACCTCGTGCAGTAGCTCGAGGTCACGAACGGACAGGACCGCGCCCTAGTCTCCGGCCGGCTGCACCGGCCTTCGACCCGAGCCTGTCCTCCTCGCCCTCCCTGCGGCCCGAGTGCGCCGTGTCCGGTCTCTCCGAGCCCGCCCGCGGCGCGGCCGCATGGTCGTTCAAGAAGGCAAGTCTCGGCCCATACGGGTAACGGTCTTGTTATTCCAGCATTCGTCTGCACTGCCAAGCGCGCGTATCTCAATCGCCGTCTCATGAACGCGCTCAGTCAGAGGATTGATGCTCCAAGGCTCGAAGTTTTGTGCTAATTCAGGAGGTCCGGCGGCAGGGGGAGCGCGATAGATTTCCACCACGCATGTAAAGACCTGCGTTTCACTCGCGACAACAGTGAGGCTTTCTACGCTTCCATCAGCTACAAAATGATCAGCGATGTTCTCATCCAAGCAGCCGGATAGCAGGAAGATTGCAGTTAGCGGCCAAAATTTCATGTGGCTCCGGCCAGCATGAATATGGCCAATCCGATCAACATTACTACCATGTTGCAGGCCGCGATTGCGAGGAGTCTGCCGTTTCTTCCTCGGAAGAGTCCGGACATCCACTCAGCATCATAACCTCGCGGCATCGAACCCATCCCTTGTATGAGAGCCAACGCAATTATTACATGCAATGCGCACGATCCAAGAAAGACGATAAGGGCTATTTTCGAGAGCATCATTCCGGAACATTAGCCGTATCGCGAGTGTCCGCAAAGGGCTCGTTCCCGACTTTCGCCGCGCTCTCCACGAACGTCTGCTGTTGGACAAAAACCTATGGTCAAAACGGGCGGGACAAATACGGTCCTTTTTGCCGCCCTGCCCTGTCCCAAGTAGGATCAATCGCTTAGCCATGACAAAAACCCCCGGCAAAACCTTTGCGGTTTTGGCAGGTTTTTGTCACAGTGAGGCATGATCATTGGATATGCCCGCGTCAGCACTGACGACCAGAGCCTTGATTCACAGACTGACGCGCTTTCGGACGCTGGAGCCGGGAAGATTTTCGCGGACCGGATCAGCGGATCGAAGCGCGCTCGACCGGAGCTGGACAGGATGCTGGACCAACTCCGCAATGGCGACGTTGTGACCGTCACCAAATACGACCGCCTGGCGCGCTCGATGAAAGACCTGCTGGAGATTGTCGAGACGATCCGCGCGCGCGGAGCCGGCTTCCGGTCCCTGGCTGAGGACATCGACACGACGACGCCGGCTGGCCGTCTTGTGTTCCATGTTTTTGCTTCCATTGCCCAGTTCGAGCGGGAACGGATTTCAGAGCGGACCAGGGAAGGGTTGGCCTCGGCCCGCAAGCGGGGCCGGATCGGCGGCAGGCCCCCTGCCCTTACAGCCGCCCAGAAGGATGAGGTGCGACGTATGCGCGATGAAGAACAGCGAGCGATTTCGGAAATCGCGCGCTTGTTTGAGGTCAGCGAGAGGACAGTACGGCGCGCTTGAGTTCTACCGAGGACATGTTGATGATTTTGAAAGCAGCAAGAGATGTCAGAAATTGATGAGATTCCAGAACGTATCTTCAGGATGGCGTCAGATGCGCTAACCCAAGCCAACACTCACGCGATCTTCAATGGGCCTGGGGTGGAGCACTGGGCCAACATGTCCATCCTTGACGCGGCACACGCAGGTGAGCTGTTTCTAAAAGCTGTCATAGCACAAGCACACCCTCTATTAATTTTCCGAGACCTTTTTTCGCTTGATAAGTCTGGGCAAGAGCTGCTGGACATCAGGCACATCATTGAGCATGGCCGAACCTATAATCTGGAGCACCTGCCAAAGCTGCTTTGGGTGGTTCATGGGGAGCGCCTTCCAGACTTGGATAGCTTTGAAAAGCTACGAAAAGCCAGAAATGCGATTCAACATTTTTGCGCACCAGATATCGGTTGTCCGGGCGATCTAGCACTTACTTTCCTCTACCGAAACATTGACCCACTGATTAAGCGCCACTTCTCTGTTGACGCTGTAAACTTCATCGAACCCGATGAAATCGGCTATCTCGTCGAACATTTGATTCGTTTGGAACTGTCATTTTCAAGTTCTGAGGTTATTGAAATTTCCGAGTTCGTGATTTCAGAAGCACTAGCAAACGTAAGTGGTGCTTATCGGAAAAATGTTGAGCAGCGGATCTGTCAGTATCAGCGCGAGGACCCCAACGCTAGCTAAGTGAGCGGCGGATGTTTGGTGTAACAGGGTTCAGCTACAGACAGAGGCAAACCCCACGTTTGCTCTCCGCATGTTCTGGGCAGAACCACTTTCCCTGTTTGACGAATGCTGTTCAATGCATGAATGTCTGGTTGAAGTAGGTAAGCACAACCTAGGAGCGTCATGCCGGACTATACAGAAGACTGGCACCCTGGCAGTTTCACAAAGAATTTTGGCTGGGGAAAGGACGGTCGCGGCTTGGCGGAGCTGCACCAGGCCATTCGGGTCGGTTTCGGGGACGCAAAAAACGACGTTCCACGCGACGGCTTCCGTGAGCGCTTGGAAGCGCAAGGCATCAATTTTTACATCCCAGCAAATTTTTTCCTTTTCAACTACTCGAATGATACCGGAGACTGGATCGCTTTTGATGAGCTGGTATTTCAGGCTGTTTCCTTCGAGCATTCGGCTCACTTTGACCGACTTGCGCTTTTTGCCTTCAACCTCTCGCTGGTTGGTTCATGGCAAGGCGCACGACATTTTCAAAGACGGCCAGCTTTGTGGTCAAACCGATACATCGTTGAAAGATTGGCTCAGACACACAAATGGGATGTAACGAAAGTCAACGCCAACGACATCCAATCCTTCCTTGATGGAGACGAGCGGTACAAAGCGCAGACATCTCGGAAACTAAGCACTAATTTGAGTTTCTTGTATCAGATTGGCGGCTTGAGGTCGGTAGTCGCGGACACCATTGAAAGGTGGTGGATGAACGCTTCATTCCTAGCAGCGGATCGACTTTGTCACCTTCGATATGCTCGCCGGTTGACCATATCTTCAATTAGAGAAGCTCTAGATGAGTTCGATTTTACCCCGCTGGCAGGCGGTAAAAACGTCGAAAAATCATATGCACTTGGCCGTCTGTTAGAAATGTATGTGTCTGTAGGTGGCCCGGCCAGATTCACGCGCTCGATAGAGGCTATCAGCACTGGTAAGACAAACGATCCACGCCCCTACGGTTTAGTGGACAAAAAGCTTCCTAGAGCACCCAAATCCCTCCCAGCGGGTGTTGTGAACACAATGGAGTGGCTTGACGCTTCTTATGAACTTCTCGACCACGACGAATTAAGAGCTTTCGATGTTGATCTGTTCGTTAGAGAGGCGTCGGTGCGCGCGCTTTCGAATATTCGTGAGCGTGGTATCAAACCAACCATGAGTTCATCAGACCTCATGTCGCTAATGCGAGGCTGATTTGGAACCGACATCAGCCTGCCTGGATACATCCGCTCTTATAGCACTTCTTAATGACGGTGAGGACGCGCACACGGCGGTTTTGCGTGAATTCCAAAAGTACAAATCGAGCGGAATGGTATTTATCACCGAGGTCGTTTTCGCCGAAGCGTCAGCAGGAATGAGTTCTGCTGAAGAGCTCAGGTTGGCGCTAGACGAACTTGGTATCTCAGATCTGCGCGCAACTGATGAATGCCTGTTTTCTGCAGGCCAAGTTTTCAAGGAGTATCGACGTAGCAAGGGGACAGGGAAGAAGGACGGTGTCTTGCCGGATTTTATGATCGGTGCTGTAGCTAAGGCTAGAGGCGTCGCGCTAATCACATTGAACGACCGCGATTTTGTGAATAAGTTTAGCGACTTGGCTGTTATCAACCCTGTTAAGACATGACCCTATAAATGAGGTCGTTGGGAAATACGAATGTTTGAAACAAGCACTTACGATGATCCAGATGTCATGCCCATGGAAGCGCGTAATCACTGGTCATTCATGGAAACAAACTCAGCATCTGCGGTTATGAACGCTGTCTGTCCAGAAGAGTGGAAGGACATCATAAGTATCCTGTCAACGTATCGTCTGGAGCCGCAGTATTGGTTGCGCGCAGGCGGCAACAGGGGCGATATAGCAGAACAGATCGACACCGCATTTCACGAAAGAGGCTGGCAAGAAACTCGATTAGACCTATCCACAAAAGGGCTCTTGTTTTCTAAAGATTCTGAGAAAATTGGAGAGCTGCCCGAGGTGTATCAAGAAGGTTATCTAGTCGATAACTTTAAGAATAGGGTTGTTCTAGACGTTGAGTGGAACGCCAAAGATGGCAATTTAGATCGCGATTTGGCAGCATATCGCTCTTGGTACGAAGCGGGAGTGATATCAGCTGGCGTGATAATCACTAAAGACCGGCTACCACTTCTAAAACTGGCCCGCCAACTGTGGGCTGATTACCAAGAAACACTTCCAGAAGAACAACGCACCAAGAAGCTCCCGATCGACCTTACAACCTCAACCGTCACTGCCTTTGATAAAGCTCAGATGAGAGTGAGGCGCGGAGTTATGGGATCTTGTCCTGTATTGATTGTGGCTGCGAACGAGAACACATGGGATGGGACACCTTATCAGGCTACTTAACTACTCGGCCGCGGGCCGTCCGCGTTTCCTCATCGGTGTCTCCACCAATTCTAGCAACGATCTTACCCTTTGAATGGGATAACCCGTTTCTACGGCGAGATCCCTAATGCTTGCGCCAGCTTCATAACGAATGCCTATCTCCCGCCCGATTTCAGCCGCTACTGTCTCAGGAATTTGCTCATTGGTATGTAACGGAGGGAATATCTCGCCACCAGCGTACCCTTTATGAACTTGACCGCGAGGTGCCACCTCCTCCGAAGCCTCATCTCCCCATAGCGTCCACCCCTTCTGCGGGTGGCGGGCAAACATCTCCAGATAAGGACCTGGCGAACAGGCTTCTATCAAGCCGTACTGTTCATCTGGTTTACGTGAGTGCTCACGCTTGCGGGTTTCAATCATATTTACCTGTGACCTCGCTGGAGCGAGGGTCCGCATGGAGCCTTTGACCCCAAACAATAGGATCTCAGTTACGTTTCGAAAATAGAACCCCACTCCGCGACCATCTGGACCTCCATCTTTGCGGCGCTTTGCCCATATGATGTTTGATATATAACGGAACCCCCAAGCCTCCATAACGGCGAGGCCGTCTGGCAACAGTGCGTTCGGAACCCACAGATAAAGGTGTGCGTTCTTTGCGCAAACTTCTGAAACAGGGAGGGCTTTAATCCCCTCGAGGTCCATTGTCGAATAGCGGTCGAGACGACGATGCTCCGGGGCTACTTTGCCGGTACGGTTAGTAAAACGCCAAGGAGGGTCGGCTAACACCGTTGAGAACCCACCAACTACTTTAGGCAGAGCTGGGGGCTGTGCTTCTGGGCGCAACGGATCTGCATTTTTCTTAGACATATACCACTCCAGGATCTTTTATCAGATCTTTATAGTGCCACGTCCAGAATGACTAGCCCGAAAAGGCAATTTTAGTCCCCAAAATACCGTGGATGGACCCTGGTTAAGCAATGCCTCTGTAAAATTTCCACATTTTTTCAACAAGTTGGCCTTGAATGGTTCCCAGCTTTTCGGCTTCGCCAGATATTGCATGAAAACTTTCGGATGCAGCTGATGTACGCGCGGGCTTGGTTTTCGGCCGGGCTTCTTGCGCGGAGTTCGATCAAGGGATTCCCTCGCCTCTCTTACGCCGTCTAGTTGCCGGACTTCGTTGGCGGTCGTATCCTTCGACCAGGCTTTCATATAGCTATATCCCGCCCATAGCATTCGCGCTGCGCCTTGCCCTACATTCTCCTCAAATGAGTTTTTGAGTAAATGAGTTGCATCCCTGTCACTCACTTTCTTGCGGATGGATGCCGGGCATCAGTTCACACCAAGCTTGCCGCACCTCAAATACTCAGTTACTCTTTTGAGTAAATACACAAAAGAGGCAGAGCTATGAGCATAATTTCCGTCCTGAATCCGAAAGGTGGTAGCGGCAAGACCACCATCAGCACCAATCTCGCCAGATCGCTGCACGAGATGGGATACTCGGTTCTGATCGTGGACAGCGATCCACAAGGCAGCGCACGTGACTGGCACGCAGCCTGCGAAGACAATCCCATCGAGCTGGTCGCGCTGGACCGTCCCAACAACGTCAAGACGCTGACAAGTATGGCGGCAAACTACGACTACGTGGTAATCGACGGCGCGGCAAAACTAGAAGACATGATCGCCGCTTGCATCAAAGTCAGCGACTTCGTTTTAATCCCCGTTCAACCATCGCCATACGACATTTGGGCCGCGTCGGACCTGGTGGATTTCATCAAGGCTCGCCAAGAGGTCACGGACGGATCGCCGCGCGCCGGGTTTGTGGTCTCCCGTGTCGTGGAAGGAACCCGGCTGGGCAGTGACGTGCGAACCGCGCTGGACGACTACGCCTTGCCTGTCTGTGAGACGACCATAACACAACGCCAAGTCTACCCTCAGACGGCATCGGAAGGGCTGACTGTATTCGACGCCGACAATGCGAAGGCAAGGGCGGAGACCACGGCGCTGAGCAACGAAATACTGGCAGTGCTTGCAACCGCGACACGGGAGGTCGCGTGATGGCCCTTTCCGCTAAACGTCCAAGCCGTGGCGACGAGGCCCGCAAACGCATCCTGCACGAAGTCACCGAGACGAGTGAGAAGAAGAAGCGCCTGAATGCCGAGATCGAGGAGACACTTTATCGCAAAATCAAGATCAAGGCGGTCGAGGAGGGCCGGTCAATCTCCGACATCACCCGTGACCTTTGGTCTGAGTATTTGAGTAAATGAGTGTTTGAGTCATTACTCTACCAGCCGTTGCGACCGCGTTTCTTGAACCAGCTCTTGCAGAAACCGAGGAACGCGGCGTCCGGGTTCTTTGGTGGTTCTTTCTGTCTGGCGGAGTAGGTCCGCCACTCTCCTACCAGAACCTTGATGTCCCATGTCGGAGCCAGTTCCCGCGCCCGTTCCAGTGTATCAGGCGAGAGAGGCAGGACATATCCACCGGTCAGTCTATCCTGTTCTGGTTTGAGCGCATAGTTCTCCAGAAATTCAGGTTTGGGCGTTACCGTGAGGATGTCTGCTTCCATTCGGAAGGCATAGTCCGGCATGTGGTTGTGTTCCTCGTCAGCCTTACAGATTGCTCTAACGAGCCGCCGAAATTCCTTATCAGAAGATGTGGAGCCGGTTCGGTCCTTCAGCTTGTCCAGACCGCATTTCCATTCCGGTTGCGTCCCGCATTGCTTGCGTGCCAGCTCATACAGACGGCGTTCCAGAGGCTTACGAAGCTGGAAGTAGCGACGATTGAGCGTAAGAACGTCATCCCCGGCAATGGCGTTGAAGACCCAATCGGAAAGTGTGACTTCTAGATCGAGCATCCGGCCGTCGCGGGTTTCGCGAACAATCCGGTAGCGGTCTATCAGGCTAAAGCCGTCAATCTGTTCCACGCCGCCCGTGGTGATGTTAGTCTCGATCTGCGTTCCTTGGAGACGTTCCAGCGCAGCTTTCAGGCCGCTGTAACCGGTTCCCGCAACTGGACGGTTTGTCGCGACAAGTAGGTCGTACGCCTTAAACCGAAGGGTTCTGTGAACCTGTTTTCCGTCATTCAGAGCCGCCATCACTTGAGAAATGCAATAGATCAGCACGTCACGGTCGTGGACAGTTGCGAGACCGATCATGTTCGGCCTGATTTCCACGTAGCTCTTTCCATCGGTAGCCACATAGCGTCGTTTTTTGGTGTCAGGCTTGGTCGAGAGGGTGAAGATCGGATGCGCCATCGACGCCATGTCGCCTTTGGGCGCAGCGTCGAAGATATCACAAACGAAAAAATCCCCCTGTGCATGTCGCAAGGGAAGAAGAGGCGTCCGATCCGGTTTCGTAATTTCACCCACCATGCCACTACTATTCGTAATTTCACACACCAAGGCAAGGGATTCGTAGTATCACCCACCACACAGGCTTTCGTAATTTCACACACCATCTTTCGTAAGATCACACACCCGTTATCGTAATATCACCCACCGGAAGTTCAAAATATGCCGGATTAAAGCATATTTTTCAATATCTTAGGTAGGCATACGATTCGCGTAACACAGAGTCTAACACATATATAACACCCAACCTGTCAAGCTGGGACGATCACCAACAGCGCTTCACCCATTATCGTCGATAGAACACGCAGGCATCGACACCCGTGGTTGTCGTGGTCCATGATGCCCCGAGGACAGCGCATGTGGACGCGTTGCTGGCCAAGAAACGAGGAAGCGTCACCGACAGCACCAGGGCCAGAACCAATGCACCCAGACCAAACCAGGGCAGGCGGCTTTTGAGACGACCCGCTTTCTGTTCCCGTTCAAACACCTCTCGATAGGCTCTGGACCTGTCATCTTCCGATTTGGCCAAGGCCCCGATGGTCTTATCCGTCTGGACCCCGAGGCGTCTGACAATCTCGGTCAGCGCGTCTGCGGTTGCGCCCAGGTGGCTGTCGAGGGTCTGGCCCAGAAGATCCCCGTATTTTTTCGGATTGGTTTGGTCCCGTGCGGCGAAGGCCGCGATCCGCGCTTCCGTCGCGACCTTGATCTGCTTGTCCGCCACGGCGGTCAGATCGTCGATCCTGTCGGACATACTGGCGACAGCCGTTGCCATGAGATCGAGCGTTTCGCGCAGATCATCGTCGGAGAGGGCAGGGAGGTCGGGTTGGTCTGGCATCGGGAGGCGTCCTTCGGATTACTGGTCCTGCGGGACGAACAGCCCCCTGAACTCGGGATCGGTGTAGTAGCGCAGCTTCTGCGCCACGGCGGTGGCTTGCCCCTGCACGCGCAGGAGCTGGTTTTCCGGGCGGAGCTGCATGATTTCATCGGGGGTGAGCAGATCGCGGCCCGTGAGGTTGTTGCTGATGCTGGGGCCGTCACCGGGTTTGAAGCTGTCGGTCTGGAATCCGGCTGTTTCCTGGCCAATCATCTGGCTCAGCCACTTGGCCGTCTCGAAGTCATTCACCCCGAAGACCTGTTGCACCCCGGCATTGGCAATGAATGTGCCCGCGCGTTCGCCGTAGAGGTCCTTGAGCTGACTCATGTCCTGCAGGATCGGCCAGAGCTGCAGCCCATAGCCCGCCATCAGACCCATAGCGCGCTCCACGGCCTCCAGACGGCCCAGGGCGGCAAACTCATCCAGGAGGAACAGCGTGGGCGTCTGGAGGCGCTGTGTGCCCCCCTGAGCGCCTGCAGGGCCGCTCAGGGGCCTCACGGACGCCTCAGCGTCCCGTGCAATGTCCTGAAGGGCCTGAGACACCAGAAGGCGCAGCCAACGGCTGTAGGCGTCCATCCGGTTCGGTGGCAGCACCAGAAACACCGAGGCGATCCGGTGACGCAGATCGGAGAAGTGGAAATCCGACTGCGACAGGACTTTGGCGATACGCGGGCTGTCCAGAAAGTGCGTGTGGCGCTGTGCGTTCGACAGTACCGAGGCGGCTTCCCGATCCGCCTTGCCAAGGAAGCGATTAGCGGCGCGAGCGATCAGCCCGCCTGCCGCATCGCTGTCCTGCATCAGCTCCAGCAGCGCGCGCAGCTTTTCCGGGGGCAGGGTGAGATATTCCCGAACGGTGGCAAGTGTCCGGCGGTTGCGGTCCTCGTGGCAGACGCAGAACATGATCAGCCCGCCAAGGATGGCCTTGGCCTCCTCGTTCCAATGCGCTTCCGTGACCTGTCCCGGCGGGTCCATGACCAGCGCCTCTGTCAGGGAGGCCGCGTCTTCGCCCAGATCGAGGCTGTCTGGTGTCAGCCGGTCGAGCGGGTTGTAGGCGGCAGATGGCATCCCCGAGACATCAAATGGATCGAGGACATGGACTGTTCCGAACCGCCGCCGCGCTTCCCCGGCGATCCGGGCATTCTCACCCTTGGGGTCGATGACCAGGACCGAGCGTTCCGCCGCCAGCAGGTTCGGGATGACGGTGCCGACGCCTTTCCCGGCCCGTGTCGGGGCGAGGGTGATCAGATGGGCCGGACCGTCATAGCGCAGCAGCCGTCCGGTGTGCGGGTTGCGCCCGATCAGAAGGCCGTCTTCCCGCTGGAGTTTCTTCAGCTCCTTGCGGTTGGCGAAGCGGGCGGAGCCGTGGCTGTCGCCGGTCAGCCCGAAGAAGGCGTCCGCGCCAGAGGCCATGCGCCAATACTGGAATCCGAAGACGCCACCAACAAAAATGAACGGCCCGAAGACCAGCCACTGCCATGCGCTTTCTCCGGGCGGCTGGTCAAAGAAGGCGAAGACGAACGGCGTGGCGACAAGTGCCCCAATCATCGCGCCGAACAGGACAGCGCCGATCATCCAGCCCAACAGGATGGGCGTGAAGATCAATCGACCGAAGAACCGGAACAGCCCTCCGAAGACGAGCATCACGCCCCGCATCAGGACGGCGTTTCCGGATCAGAGCTGGACGGAGCAGGGGAGGGCGTCCCCCAGTCCGCGAAGGCCTTGCGGTCCTGTTCGCGGGGCAGGTTGCGGATAAGCCGGTCGAGCATGGCGGCAGCACCGGAATCCCGCTCCGCCAGGTCCATGAGCGCCCCGCCCAGGATCACCTTGCGCCGCGTGTCGAGTTTGCGCTGTCTGGTTGTTTCCCGGTTCTTCAGCGCCTGAAGACGGGCCTTGGCCTGAGCATATCGTTTCTCGGCGCGCTCAAGTTCTGTTTCTGCCAAATCTCTACCCTCGCCACCAAACATTCTTGTGGTTGAAGTTGTTCTTGCCAGATCAACCGATAACGCTTACCCGTAGGCCTGTAAAGGACAAGGGCGCACTTATGCAAACTCTCCACCTGCGGTTCCGAGCTTTGCGTGCGATCTCTCTGGGGCAAAGCCCCGGCCGATGGCCATCCCCTTCGCTGCATGCCGCCGCGACATGGAAGGGCGCGCTGCCCCTTCCAAACCATCCCAGCCCAACCTCAGCGGTTGGATCGCGTCCCGCAAGGTCGCGCCAGCGTCTCGCCCGATGCCCCACGGTGGGGGCCGGTCTGCCGCTAGCGTCTCCCTTGCGGGAGGTTCGTGTCGTCGGACCTGACGGTGCCGACACGAACCGGGTTTGCCCCCGGCAAACCGCCATTGATCTGTCCCCATATCCCGCCCCCCATGAGGCTGGGGATCTGGGGGCAGATCAATGGCAAGCCCGCGCGTCGGAGAGCCGTTGGCTCGCCTCAAGCAGGCTATCTTTTCCCCTCAGACCGCGCCGGTTCCGGGCGCACTCTTGCGGAGAAAAGACGGCTGATCCGATGGCCAATGTCAGGGCACCGGCACGGATCAGCTCCGGCGCGTGGGCGCGTTTGCATCACAGGCGAGGGGAGGGCGCATGGCCAGCTACCACCTCTCCGTGAAGACGATCAAACGCAGCGCCGGGCGCTCTGCCACGGCGGCGGCTGCCTACCGTGTCGGCGAGCGCATCGAGTGCCAGCGCGAAGGTCGCGTCCACGATTACACCCGCAAGCAGGGCATCGAGGAGACCTTCATCCTGACCCCGAAGGACGCCCCGGACTGGGCCTCGGACCGGTCCCGCCTCTGGAACGAGGCTGAGGCCAGCGAGACCCGTCGCAACTCCGTCACCGCCCGCGAATGGGAGCTGGCCCTGCCGTCCGAGATCAGCGCCGAGGCCCGGTCCCAGATCACCCGCGACTTTGCCCAGGAGCTGGTCAGCCGCTACGGCGTGGCCGTCGATGTGGCGATCCATGCGCCCCACCGCGAAGGCGATCAGCGCAACCATCATGCCCATGTTCTGACCTCCACCCGCAAGCTGGAAGCCGGGGGCTTCACCACCAAAACCCGCGTGCTCGATTCCGCGAAGACCGGCGGCGTCGAGATCGAGCAGATGCGGGGCCTCTGGGCCGAGTTGCAGAACCGCGCGCTGGAGCGTGTCGGGGAAGTCGAGCGTGTCGATCACCGGTCGCTTGAGAAGCAGCGCGAGACGGCGCTGGATCGTGGCGACAAGCTGACGGCCGAGGAGCTGGACCGCGACCCCGAGCTGAAGCTGGGGCCAGCGGCCAATTCCATGGAGCGGCGCGCGAAAACTGTGGCCGAGCGTCAGGGCCGGGAATACATCCCG